>WJIX01000014.1 GCA_014730075.1 bacterium
CCCGCCCACCGTGACGCTGGCGCAGATATTGATCTGCCCCGAGGCCTCAGGGGAAGGGAAACAGGCAGCCCTGAAGAAGATAGAAGCTGTGCAGAAGGAGCTGGAGGCCGGAGCCGGTTTCGAGGAAATGGCCCGGAAACATTCGGAGGGCCCCAGCGCCGGAGCGGGTGGCGATCTTGGTTTTGTCAACCTGGAGGACCTCAACAACCAGGCCTTCGAGGATGCTGTAAAAGAGCTCAGCCCCGGCCAGATAAGCGGGCCGGTTCTTACCAGCTTCGGATACCATCTGATCAAGCTGGAGGGGTTGCGGCAGAACCAGTATCATGTAAGGCACATCCTGGTGCAGGTAGAAGAGGATGCCGGCCAGATGGAGCAGGCCAGGGAAAAAGCCAGGAGGGTGGTGGAAAGAGCGAAATCGGGAGAGGATTTCGAAGAGCTGGCAAGGGAGTATTCATGCGATGAAGAGAGCGCCGAAAGGGGAGGACTCCTGGGGGAAATACCGGTCTCCAGGCTGCCGGAGAAGTTCCGCGAAGCGGTCAGGGGAATCAGGCCGGGAGGTTTTGCGCCTCTGGTGAAGGATGATAAGGGGATAAGGATAATAAGGGTCCTGGATTTCAACAGCGAGGGCGAGTACAGCTTCGATGAGGCCAGGGAAGAAATCAAGAGGATCCTGACCCAGGAAAAGGTACAGCAGAAATACTCAGATTACGTCAAAGAGCTGAAGGATAAGTATTACGTAGAGATAAAGGAAGATGTTCTGCAGTGAGGCTGGATCTTCTATTGAAGAATCTATGCCTGGTAAAATCCAGGACCAGGGCGAATGAGGCGGTCTCCACCGGCAGCGTGAAGCTGGGAGGTGTCTCGGTGAAGCCCTCCAGAGAGATCAGGGAAGGGGATATAATTCATATCTCTTATCCCACCCGGGAGCTGGTGCTGGAGCTTCTGGAGCTTCCCCCGGGCCAGGTTTCGAAGAAGAAGGCCGGCGATTATTATAGAATTATCAGGGAAAGAAGAATGCCCGGCTGAAGGAGATTTGACTTTTGCATGAAACCAGCTCCCCCATAGCGCTGACCATAGGCGATCCGGCGGGGATAGGCCCGGAGATTACCGCGTCCGTGATGAACAGGGGATTTTTGAAAAAGGGCGCCGCCTATATAATCGGGCAGCCCTCATCCCTTATGAGATTGCTTCTTCCGGAGGTGTCGGCGCAGGCTGAGGTTATCAGCGCGGAGGATGCGCTCCGGCGAAACACCGGAAAGAAGTACCTGATAGTGGATACCGGCGGCAATGACAGGGGGGAGCTTCCCCCCGGCCCGAGCGCCAGAGGGGGAAGAATATCGGGCAGGAGCGTGGAGACAGCGATAGATTTTGCCAGGAGGGGAAAGGTTCGGGGTATAGTCACCGGGCCGATCTCAAAGAAGGCGCTCTCCCTGGCGGGTTACACTTACCGGGGGCATACAGATATGCTTGCCGATATGTTCGACTCTCCCCGCTGTCAGATGATTATGGTAAACGGGGAGCTCAGAGTGGTAATCATGACCAGGGATATACCTCTCAAGGATGTCCCCCGGGCCGTTACCGCCGAACGGATCATCTCGGCGGTGAAGGTGACTGCCGAGGGATTGAGGCTGAACTGGTCGATCACACAGCCCACCATAGCGGTATCGGCTCTTAACCCCCATGCCGGGGACGGGGGGCTATTGGGTAGGGAGGAGCAGGATATTATCATCCCGGCCCTGGAGAAGCTCAGGGCGGAGGGGCTGGATGTGACCGGCCCTGTTCCAGCGGATACCCTCTTTTACCGGTGGAAGGATAAATCGATGCATGCATGCGTGGCCATGTACCACGACCAGGGGATGATACCGTTCAAGACCATGGGATTCGAGCGGGGAGTCAACATGACCATGGGGCTCCCGGTGGTCCGGACCAGCGTCTGCCACGGAACCGCTTACGACCTTGCCGGCAGCGGAGAGGCCAACCCGGGATCCCTGGAGGCAGCCCTGAAGCTGGCCGCAGAATGTATTGAAAGAAGGAGGAGCCGGGCCTGAGATGCCGGAAGAGAAGAGAATAATCGCCGGTATATATCACCTCTCCAAGAGGCTGAGCAGGCATTTTACCCTGAAGGATATAAATTTCCAGGTAGCCAACGGAGAGTTCGTTTTCCTGGTAGGGCCCAGCGGTGCTGGCAAGAGCACTCTGCTGAGAATGATGTACATGGATGACGTCCCCGATTCCGGGCAGGTGATAGTGGGCAGGTTCGTTTCCACCAGGATGAAGCGGAGTACCATCTGCAGCCTCAGAAGAAAGATAGGTATTGTATTCCAGGATTTCCGCCTGCTGGAGGATAGGACGGTCTTCGAAAACGTGGCGGTAGCGATGAAGGTATCCGGCAGGGGGATGAGTGAGATCAAGCGCGAGATGACCGATATCCTCTCGCGGGTCGGCCTCTACCACAAGAGGTACGAATGCCCCGCGGCACTTTCCGGGGGGGAGCAGCAGAGAGTGGCGATAGCAAGGGCTATCGCGAACCGGCCCTCCATTCTCCTGGCCGACGAACCGACCGGGAACCTGGACCCCTACGTAACCAAGGAGATAATGGAGCTGCTGTTCAAGATAAATTCGGGAGGGACCGCGGTCCTTCTGGCCACCCATGACGTGGAGCTGGTACGCAGTTTCGGGCAGAGGACCATCTACCTGGAAGATGGCCGGGTAGTCAAGGACAGTGGAAGAGTTTTCGAGGGAGACCTGCTCAGGAGTATCTCCGATTCACAGGTGGAGAGAAGGGCCAGGGAATTCAGGGACCGGAGGATAGGCCGCGGAGAAAAACAGGACGGTACGGGGAATACGAACCGGCCTGAAGGCGGCGGTTAGATATGTCAGCGTTCAACGAGTTTAAATATATACTGGATGAATCATTCAGGATGCTGAGGCGGAGAAAGGCATCCAATATAATATCGGTTATTATAATGGGATTCTCTCTGCTGGTTCTGCTGATATTCATTCTGGTCACCCTGAATATCTCGATGGTAATCGATAATGCCAGGGAGGAGATGAGGGTATATGTCTATCTGGAGAACGGACTGGATCAGGACGTGATAGAGAGGGTGAGGACCGGCCTGTACAATTTCGACTCGGTGCGCGGGGTGGTGTTTGTTCCCAGGGAGGAGGCGCTGGAGCGGTTCAGGGAGAGGTTAGGCGAGGGGAGCGCTCTGGTGGATGACCTTGAAACCAACCCGCTTCCCAACTCCTTTGAGATAAGGATGAAGAGGGCTTACAGCACCGGGGAAGAGATGGGCAGGATTGCCGGGAAGATTGGGGACTGGGATGGTGTGGAAGATGTCAGGTACGGCAAAGACTGGGTTGAGCGGGGAGAGAAGATAGTGCTGGGTTTCTATATGACAGATTTTACCCTGGGGATAATTGTCTTTCTTTCGATAGTTTTCGTGATATCGAACACCGTCAGGCTCTCCATCCTCTCGGGGAGGAAATCTATAGAAATATTGAAGCTGGTTGGAGCTACCAACCGGTATATCCAGGTGCCCTTTATTTTCGAAGGGGCTTTCCAGGGGGTGATCTCCGCGGTTCTGGCAGTTATTCTTCTGTGGGTATCCTACAAGGTCGGCAGCAGGTACCTGCCCGGGATAACCTTCTTCCGCCTGGACGGGATAGCCGGATTTGTCGCTCTGTGCGCGGTCCTGGGAGCAGCGGGGAGTTACATAGCCATTAGAAAATACCTGAAGAGATAGATTGCCGGTAAGTATGAGCTCAAGATTATATATCAAGCTGACTGCTATCACCCTGCTGCTGACTGCTCTCTTTGCCGCAGGTCTGCATGCCCAGGGAGAGCTCAGAAAGAAGATCAGCGACAAGGAGAAGGAGCTGGCCGGGCTGAGAGAGGAGATCGAGAAGCAGAGGGAGGCTATCAGGAAGCTGAAGAAGGAAGAAAAGACGGTAGGGGGATACCTGGAAAGGCTGGACCGGGAGAGCGCTCTGGTAAAGAAGCTGCTGGCCGGTCTGGAGGAGAAGAGAGACCTTCTCTCTTCCCGGGTCGATAACCTGAGGGAATCGCTCAGCAGGAACAGGAAGCTCTACCGGCGCCGCCTGGATATCCTCTCGGTACACCTTCGGGAGATGTACAAGAACGGTCAGCGCAGGGTCTGGCAGGAGATGCTCAGCGCATCGAATTTCGCCCAGATGAGCCAGAAGTACAAGTTCTTTGTGCTCCTGGCCCAGAGAGATACCCGTCTGATAGAGGATGCCCTGGAGAAGAGCCGCCAGGTGGAAAGGGAAAAGAGGGAGATGACAGAAATGCTTCATAAGGTGAGCATGGCGGAGCGGGAAAAGAGGACAGAGCTGGGGAGGCTGGAAAATATAAAAGAGGAGAGAAAGCAGGCCCTCAGGGAAATAAGAGAGAGGCAGAAGGATTATCAGAGGCGGGTGCAGGAGCTTGCCGAAGCGAAGGACCGCCTTCAGAATCTGATCAATACTCTGGAAGAGAGAAGAAAGCAGATCCTGGAGAGCAAGGACACCTATGGTGAGCCGGACTTTACCTCGTTGAAGGGGAAGATGAGAATGCCGGTAGAGGGGAGGACGGTACGCGGGTTCGGAAGGTCCAGGCACCCGGAATTCGGTACTGTTACATTCAACTCCGGGATAGATATCGAGGTAAGGCCGGGGTCGCCGGTGGAGGCGGTGGCCAGGGGAAGGGTCGAATACGCCGGGGAGCTGGCAGGATACGGCAACTGCATCATTCTTAATCACGGGGACGGGTATTATACACTTTATGCCCGGACCGGAAATATATTCATCAGCAAGGGCGAAGTAGTGGAAATGGGGGCGGTGATCGCCGAGACAGCCCCCGGATCAAATTTCCACTTCGAACTGAGGCAATCCAGAAAGTCCATGAATCCGCAGGACTGGATGAGATAGGAGGAGACCATAGATTTAGTCAGAGCCGGAAGACTGATCTCCAGGCACCAGGAAAGGGCCAGCAGCCTGCTCCGTTCCATGAGCGACAGCAGCCCGTCAGCATTTCTGTTCACCGGGCCTGAAGGGGTAGGAAAGGGGCTGGCATCTCTCTGGTACGCCGCTGAACTTAACTGTCGGGGTGGCTGTGGTAACGGGGCAGAAGAGTGTTCTGCCTGCGCCAGGATATCCAGGCTTGAGCATCCCGACCTCTACCCGGTATTCCCCCTCCCTTCCGGGCCGGTAATGAAGAGCCTGCCGGAGCTCCTGGAGAGCAGGAGAAAAGATTTTTACAGCAGCGGAGAGTTCGGCAGCAGGGCTACCAGCATAGGTATAGATTTTATCAGGGATGTAAGGGAGAAGCTGTCAAGGCAGTCATACCAGGCTGAAAGGCCGGCGGTTATTGTCTTCGAGGCCCACCAGGCAACCATCCAGGCGCAGAACTCATTTCTGAAACTACTGGAGGAGCCGCCAGGCTCGACCCTGATCGTGCTGGTGACCGAATACCCGGACAGACTGCTTCCCACTATAACTTCCAGGTGTTTCAGGGTGAGGTTCGATTATCTCAGCGCGGAGGCGGTCGCCGAATTCATCAGTTCGGTCTACGGGCTGCAAGGGAAGGAGTTGGAGAGGGCGGTGCGGATCTCTGGCGGAAACCTCCGGAGAGCCGCCCGTTATGATGACAAGAGGTTTCTGGAAATCGGAGAAAAAGGTGTGGAGATACTGACTTTGGTGATTAGAGGTTCTTCCCGGGAGCTCTCTGTCGCCGCCCAGGAGGTGGTCAGGGAGTACAACCGGGATGAAATCATGATCCTTCTGGGCGAGACGAAGAGGGCGGTCAGGTTCCTGATGAGAAGGGCAGAGGGAGTGGATAGCAGGTTCGAGAGAACATTCTATTCGGATCTTTTCAGCGGGGAGGTACTGGAAAAGGGAGGCAGAAGGGACTGCCCCCTTGACCTGGAAAAGATATCCCGGAGCGCCCGGGCGCTGAGGCGCAACGCGAACGCCGAGCTTACTCTGGCCCAACTGTTTCTTGATTTAGCCGGAGAGTGGTATTAGATTGTGTTCATGTAGAAGGTACTTATCCTGCAGATATATAGAGGGTTGATGCGAGCCAATGGAAATAGTCGAAGTTAAATTCAAATCTCTCAGGCGGGAGGTCTACAAGAACAGCAAGGAGCTGAACCTGCAGATCGGAAATTACTGTATTGTGGAGGCGGACCGGGGGGAGGATATGGGAACCATCGAGAATATCTACACCGCGGGGGATGAAGAGATCGAGAATGTGGACAAGGAGATAATCAGGCACGCCACCGAGGAAGATGAGATTAGGCTGCAGGAAGCCAGGAGCAAGGAGAAAAAGGCGGAAGAGGTATGTCAGACGAAGGTGGAAGAGCACGACCTTCCGATGAAGTTGATAGATGTCGAATATCAGTTCGACTGCAACAAGATAACATTTTTCTTCACGGCCGAAAGCAGGGTTGATTTCAGGGAACTGGTGAGGGACCTGGCAGCGGTATTCAAGACCAGGATAGACCTTCATCAGATCGGAGTAAGGGATGAGGCCAGGAGGTTCGACGGAGTTGGTATGTGCGGAAGAAAGCTCTGCTGTTCCACCTTTATCAAGGAGTTTGAACCGATAACTCTAAAGATGGCCAAGGAACAGAACCTGCCTCTTACGCCTGCCAAGATATCCGGGGTGTGCGGGAGGCTGATGTGCTGCCTCAACTACGAGCTGGATGTTTACAGAGAGCTGAAGAAGGGGGTTCCCAAGGAGGGAAGTATCGTCAGCTGCTTCGGCGGAGAGTATAAGGTGGGCAAGATAAGCATTTTCGACCGGACCATTTCGCTGATAGACAGTAGCGGCAACACCGTGATAAGCAAGCTCAGGGACTTCAAGAAGGAACTGGGTTACGAGAACAGGAACGACGGGGATTAATCATCCTTATCTGAATCAAGCAAGGGAGAGGGCTGCCATTATGGCTGAAAAGAGATACTATATTACAACCGCGATCGATTATGTCAATCAGAAGCCCCATCTGGGCACCGCTTATGAGAAGATCGGGGCGGACGTGATGGCCAGGTACAAGAGGATGTGCGGGTACGATACCCTCTTCCTTATGGGAAACGACGAACACAGCACCAACGTGGAGAAGGAAGCAAGAAAGAGAGGGCTTGACCCCCTGGATTACTGCAGGGAGATGTCAGCCGAATTCCAGGAGGTATGGAAGAACCTGAGCATCTCCTACGACGATTTCATACATACCACCGAGAAGCGCCATATTGAATCGGTAAAGAAGCTTTTTGCCAGGATTGATGAGCAGGGTTATATATACCGTGACCGCTACAGCGGTTACTACTGCGAATCCTGCGAGGAGTTTATAACAGAGGGGGACCTGGTGGATGGTATGTGCCCGAGGCACATGGAGGAGCCTAAGGTTATCGATGAAGAGAATTATTTCTTTGCCCTTTCCAGGTTCGAGAAACCCCTACTGGAGCTGATCGAAAATAATCCGGGGTTTATTGAGCCGAAGAAGAGAGAGAATGAAATAGTCAACGTGATAAATAGCGGGCTTAAGGATGTTTCCATCTCCAGGATAGGGAAAGAGTGGGGCATCCCCCTTCCGATCGACCGGGATCATGTCATATATGTCTGGTTCGATGCCCTGACCAACTACATTTCGGCACTCGGTTATGGGGAGGACCATCCCCGCTACCGGAAGTACTGGCCAGCCGATGTGCACGTTATAGGCAAGGATATAACCAGGTTCCATTGCATCATCTGGCCGGCCATGCTGATGGCTGCCGGGGAGCCGGTCCCCAGGAGGGTTTTCGCCCATGGATTCCTTTCTCTCTCCGGGGAGAAGATGAGTAAGACCAGGGGAAATGTGCTGGATCCGGAGGAGCTGGAGAAGCTGTTCGGGGCCGAAGCGCTCAGGTATCTCCTTCTCAGGGAGGTGCCCTTCGACGGTGACGGGGATATATCGATAGAGATTCTCAAGAACCGGTATAATACCGAGCTGGCCAACGAACTGGGGAACCTGCTCAGCAGGACCGCATCAATGATAGTCAAGTATCTCGGAGGCAGCGTCCCCGAAGGCCCTTTCGGGAATGGATCCGTTCTCTATCCCGAAACTGCTCAGGGAGTTGAGCGGTTCAGGGAATATATGGAGCAGATGCGCTTCTCCAGGGCGCTGGGTGCTTTCTGGCCTGCCATCCAGAGGGCTAACAAGTATATCGAGGAAACAAAACCGTGGGAACTGGCCAGGAAAGATGGGAGCCGGGATAAGCTCGAAGAGATCTTCCGCCAGCTACTGGCGGTGCTGGCCTGCTCTGCAACGGTTCTTAAGCCATTTCTGCCCGCTAAGATGGAAAAGATGCTGGAGATTCTGGGCACAACGCCCCTATCTCCGGAGGAGCTTCCTCCGGGCCGGGCCGGGATCACCGGCCTGGAAAAACTGGAGCCTCTGTTCCCCCGCCTGCAGGCTGAAAAGAGTCAGTGATGGGAAGGATACCCCCCGGAATGCTGGTAGATACCCATGTACACCTTAACATGCCCCATTTCGACGATGACCGTCGGGAGGCTGTCCGCAGGGCCGATCAGGCGGGAGTGGGAGAGATGGTTGCGATCGGGTATGACCGGGATTCCATAGACCAGGTTACCGCCCTCACCGCCGAGTACGGCGGGATCTATGCCGCAGTGGGAATACATCCTCATGAAGCTGCTGATTTCGATGAGGAGCTGGAAGAGAGAGTAAAGAAGAATCTGCTCAAAAAGAAGGTCCTGGCGGTAGGTGAAATAGGACTGGATTATTACCGGGATCTTTCCCCCCGAGATAAGCAGCAGGAGGTTTTAAGGAAACAGATAGCGGCGGCTCAGTATTTCGAGAAACCGCTGGTAATCCACTGCCGGGATGCCTTCGATGATGTTATAAGAATCCTGGATGAGGAGGGTGCGGCAGAGGTGGGAGGCATTTTTCACGCCTTCGGGGGAGGAATTGACGAGGCAAGGGAGATATACGGGCTGGGATTCGTGGTTGGTATCGGCGGGCCGGTAACATACAGGAATTCCAGGCTTCCGGAGACCCTGGCCGCTCTTCCCTCCAGTGGTTTTGTGCTGGAGACCGACTGCCCTTACCTGCCGCCGGTACCCTACCGGGGTAAGCGGAATGAGCCTTCCTATCTGCCGCTCATCGCCGAGAAATGCGCCGAAGTCAAGGGGGTGTTTCCGCGGGATATCGCCAGGGCGACCGGGAGAAATTACCGCAGGCAGTTGCACGGTGAGAAGGAGATACCCCCCAGCCTGGTCTATTCCATAAGGGACAGCCTGTATATTAATACTACCGGCGTCTGCACCAATGACTGCGAATTCTGCGCCAGAAGTAAGAAGAATAATGAACTCTACGGCTACAATCTTGATCTGATAACAGATCCTGATACTGAAGAGATTGCTGGCGAATTGGAAGATTATATTTCGGAGGATGATTACGGTGAGATAGTATTCTGCGGATACGGAGAACCTACCACCCGGCTCGATTTTGTTTTGAAAACGGCCCGGGAACTGAAAAAGCATAATCTTCCGCTGAGACTGAACACCAATGGACAGGGCAATATGATCAACAGGAGGGATATAGTCGGGCAGCTGGAGGAGCTTTTTGACAGGGTGTCGATAAGCCTTAACGCTCCGGACAGGGAAAGTTATACCAGAATATGCAGGCCGGACGCCGGGGGGGAGGCGTTTGATTCGGTTGTTGATTTCCTGAAGAAATCAGCTCGGTCGCGGATGGAATGCACAGCCACGGCGGTGGAACTGCCCGGGGTCGATATTGAAGGGTGCAGGAGTCTGGTACAGGAAATTCCGGGTGCGGATTTCAGAGTAAGGACCTATCACCTGGACCCCCCGGCCTGATTATTCCTCCATTCGCAAAATCCAGCCCGGAGGCCGGTTTCGCCGAAGGAGCGGATCACGCTCTTCCGTGATTTATGAAACTGGCCGGATGTGTTAAAATGATAAATGCTTGCCGGTAACAGCCCGGATCGGAATAGATTATGCCAAGAAGAGCCAAAAAGAGCCTGGGGCAGAACTACCTGGTAAATGACTCTGCCGCCCGCAGAATAGTGGAGGCTGTGAGGCCAGCTCCGGAGGACCTGGTATTTGAGATAGGACCGGGGCGGGGAGCGCTGACCCGCCACCTGGCCAGCAGCGGCGCTATGACCGTTTCGTTCGAGATAGACCGGCAGCACTGCCGTGACCTTGACGAGGCGTTCTCCGGAACGGGGAATGTCAGTATCGTGGAAGCAGACGTTCTCGATATTGATTTCGACGGGGAAGCCAGAAAAAGGGGCAGAGAGAGCTTCAAGATAGTCGGCAATATTCCTTACATGCTCACCAGCAGCGTGCTGATAAGGATACCGGGCTGGAAGAGGGCAAGCCTCTCTGTAATAATGGTTCAGAAGGAGGTGGCGGACAGGATCCTGGAAGAGCCGGGGAACAGGAATTGCGGGGTAATGACTGTATTCCTGAAGAGTTACCTGGATGCGGAAAAGGTCCTTGGGGTCCGGGCGGGCTCTTTCCGCCCCAGTCCCAGGGTTGACAGTACAGTCTGCAGGTTCCGGCCCGTGGTTCGTGAGGGAGCACCGGCTGACAGGGAGCAGTTCCTGTTATTCCTGAAGCTCGCGTTTTCCCGGAGGAGGAAAAAGCTCAGGAATTCCCTGCTGGAGGGCGAAGCGGAGGAAAAGAGGAGGTTGCAGGAGAGACTGGAGGATAGCAGTGGAGTTGATATGAACAGGAGGGCTGAGAATCTGAAGCTGGAGGAATGGTTCAGCCTGTTCGAGTCATTCAGGATTATGGTGGGATTTGATGAAACAGAGTAGATTAATACCGGGACTCGCACTGGGCCTGATGTTATCATCTCTTATGCCGGCCGGCGCGCGCGGCCAGCAGCTGGATATTGCCGGTGGCATCTCTGATTCCACCCAGGTCAGGCTCCTGAGTCCGGTCTGGTCATTCAGGACTTCATCGGGAAAGCTGTCGTCAGCCATAGGCAGCAAGGTCAGCATGGATATCAATCCGGGAAATGGAATGATTTTCAATTCCTGGGTGGATCTTCAGAAGACAACCTATAAAACCCGGGAAATGACTGATATCAACCAGAGTCTTGCCATCCTGGGCGCAAAGCGCAGGGAGGGGGTCTACTCGCTTTCTCTGGCCCTCACGGACAATTACAGGAGCACCCAGTCGGTTTCCATAGCCCGTTTCGGAAAGGATATTGTAAACGAGGACAAGAAGATCGCGGCGGGATTTGATTACCTGGAACCTCTTCTTGCGGCCGAGAGCTCCAAGCTCAGAGTTTACGGAGAGTACGTGGAGGGACAGCACGATTTCAAATATGACGAGAAATTTACCCTGGAAGCGAGCGGTAACCTCTCCTATAAAATAGGAGATAACATCTCTCTGGGCGGGGGATACGGGAAGATGGCATCCACTGAAGACAGCCGGGTCAGCTATCTGTATTACGA
>WJIX01000015.1 GCA_014730075.1 bacterium
ATTACCCCTGGCCGCATCATATTGAAACCGGCAAAAAGCCAGCACCTTCCGCTTCTTTTCTGATCGGTGATTCCACTGGTATCGATCCTGTAGTTGAACAGGTCGTCATGCTCCCTGTGAAACTGATTGTCTGATGTGAGCTCCTTCAGGTCGTTATTGGATACAGCGTTTATCAGTGCCTTCATCGCAGGGTCCCCCTCCAGGGAACCTTTCAGCTCCTCTATCACATCGGGTGTGATCTTGGCGCCTGTCTCCGGCTCGCCGGCACGAAGCGGGGTTGAACAGGTTACAACAATAGCCAGGAGTAATAATATCGCCCTTTTCATGATAAAAGAGCTCCTTTCGTTTGAAAACAGGTTAAACCTCTATTCCAGAACGGTCTCGGCGCTCCGGGATGGAATCCAGCATCTTTCCCCATTTACCAGCTCTATGTGGTACCAGCCGCCTCTCTCTTCAAGGAGGCTGAATTCTGTTCCCTCCCTGAGCGGTTCGGTAAAACTTGGCTGATATGATTTTGCGTCTCCCTTTCGTGCCATCACGCTTTCCATGGTTATTACACCTTCCCTGGCGCCGCGGGATGAAATAATTTCGATGACAACAGAGCCAAGGAAGATAACGGTTATCACCGAGAATAGAATAAGTGCGGTCTTTAATAACCCTGTCCTTATAAATATCATCACAATAGCGGTTATCCATACCAGGGCGAAACCGGCAGTGAAGAGCAGAAAACGAAGATCAAAAGAGAGGTCGTAATGCAGGAAGAAGAGTGTCTTGAAGATCTTTTCCTTATCCCTTTCCTCAATTTTGTTCAACCTGCGGCTCCGGGCATATTCCAGGTTCTGCCGCAGATTTTCATTATTGGGCATATATAGCGCGGCCCGTTTATAGTTCAGTATTGCCCGGCCCAGTTTGCCCATCCGGAAATAGGCGTTTCCGATATTGTAGAAAATCCTGCCGTTTCTGATCCCCCCCTTCTCGATCAATTCCCGGTAGTAGAGGATCGATTCCTGAAAACTGCCGCTGGCCTTCTCCGGGTCTGTGGCGTCCAGCTCCAGTCCCTCCCTGAACGCTTTCTCCGCCCTGGACAGGTAACTCTGCGCCCTGTGACTGGCCAGCTCGTTCTCTGCGGATAGATTGTTGCAGCAGAGCGCAAGGAGGGCGATTGCTGCCGCAAACGGGAGTATGATCATCTTTATTTCATGCCTGCTGCCCATCATAATTTTCGGTCGATCCTTTTTATCAGTTCCTCAAGCTCACCGGTAATGGGGTGAACAATCCCTCCGGTCCCGGGGCTTTCTCCGGCGTAGGTTCCCGCCTCGCAAGTCTCGATAATTCTTTTCAGTGAACTGACTGTTTCGGGGTCAACGCCGCTTTCCAGCAACTTCTTCTCAATATCAGCAGTGGTCATTGACATGGTTTGCCTGCAGAGCTTGCAGGCAAAATACTCCTTGAAAGCATCCAGGATCCTGCTGCAGGCTTCCTGGCCTTCACCCTCTGATTTTCGTATTTCCGTCAGCCTTCCCTTGAAAACCTTCAGAGCTTTTCTGGATCTTCTGCCCAGTGGATCAGAATTTCTTCTTCTTGCCAGCACTGTGCCGGTGAGGATCAGCAGGAAAGCCAGTGGCGGCGCAGTGAGAAGAAGTATATTCCACCACCTTGATATCACCGCGGAGAGACCGTAGTCACGTCTCGCCAGAATCCCGGGCCCTTCATAGTTATAAGCTATTCCGTCCTTCCAGCTTTCCAGCGCGGAGACCTGTCCGGCCTGTGAGATCCCTTCGGCATCGCTGGCCCTGACTATCCTGGTAGGGTTGACCTTCAATGGTATGGGATCGGTTTTTACTGTCCTGTACTCTCCGGTTCCGGTATCGAAGGAGATAATTTTAACCGGCGGTATCTCGGAGACCCCGGCGCTGACCGGCCTGATTGTCTGGGAGAATACCTTCCTTCCGTTCTCCTCTCTGCCGGAAGCGCGCTCCTCCGGTATCTTGAAATTATCGGGGAAACCATCCATCCCGGAAAGAGGGGGGAGATCGACATTATCAAGGTATTCAGGGCCCCACAGGGTTATCCTCAAGGTGACAGGATCTCCCACGCTGACTTCCAGCGGTTCGGCGGAGGCTGAAATCCGGTATTCTCCTATATGTCCTGCAAATTCATCCGGCCTTCCCTCCAGGGGAAGGGCCTTTACATTCAGGGTGGGGGTATTGGAGGGGATTACATATTTTCTGTTCCTGTCACGGCCGGTGGAGAAATCGTCCGAGAAAAAGCCGTCGAAGAAACGGTCTCGTACCGAGCTTCCGGTCTCGCATGCCACAATGAATTCAGGTATGTTAAATACACCCGCCTTTCCGGGGGTGAGGGCTACTGAAAAATTGAGTGTGGCGTACTGTCTTGCTGCCAGGGTGTCTCTTCCTTTTTCCGCGATGAACTCATAACCTGATACTGGAACCCTGAAGTACTGTTTCCGGGCATCTATTTCTACCTCCGGTTCCTCTATATAAAAGTTCTCATTCTCAAGGAATGGCGCGGTGAATTCGAAGTTTCTTACATCTTTTCTGAGATACCATGTTACATTCAGCAGAACCGGTTCGCCAACGTAACAGTTCCTCTGCGACAGGCGGAGCCTAAGCTTGAAATCTTCTGTTTCCCGGGGTTCGCTGACGCTGATCCGGACAGAATTCGATTGGAGCGTTTTCCCTTCCGTTCTGACCCTGACAGAGGGTATGGTCAGCTCCCCCGCCCTGAGGGGGATCAGCGTGTAATTGAAGATATATTCTTTCTTGACGTTTCTGGTTACCTTGCCGTTGATTATCGAGACCGAGTGGCTGCTGTTGTTGGTTCCGCCCTGGAACCTTACCTCGAAGTCATTCAGCCCTGAGAGGTCCGGTCTTTCCGCCTCGGTGGAGCCGATAACGGTAATCCTCATCAGGAATGGTTCTCCTACATATACGTTCTTCGATTCTACCGTAACTCTGGCGAGAAGCTGCTCCGCTGCGGATAATTCCTCCGCATGAAAGATGGCAGAGAGCGACAGGGCTGCCAGCGCGGAGATGAGAATTTTTTTCATAAACCTGTTCATACCGTTTTCACTACCAGTCCTTTTCCACCGGCGTATAACCGGATGATTTCCCCCTCATCTTCCTCCGTTTTTCCCTGTCTTCCTTCTCCTCGGCCAGAATCTGCGCGGCGGTCTCATTTTTTCTGTTCTCTTTCTTTTTGCCGCTCTGCTGTTGTTGCTGTCTGTTATTGGTGGATTCCTGGTTCTTATTACCCTTATCCTTCTTCTGGGCCTGGTC
>WJIX01000243.1 GCA_014730075.1 bacterium
AATTTTCATGAATCTGAAACACTGGCGCTCGATAAAAACGGCTCAGGATTCAAAACGGCTCATCCGGACTCATCCTATCCCGTTTACCGCATTAGCCGGTCTGAAAGGGGTATGATAATGACAATAAGCGGAATGCAGACGATCCCGGAGAACGATACCATATGGCTGGAGAGGTACCCGGAGCGGTTCAAACCGGACGGAATGCCGGCCGGCCTGATCAACACTACCTTTTTCGCGGGAGAATACAGGAAGGCCGGGGGTAATGGAGAGAAAATCATTTTCAACCCTGACGGTTCGCTTTCCGGACTGAATGATTATGGATTTTACCAGGTCGGATTTGATTTCGAGACAATTATCAGTAAAGATCATCTCTTCCTCTATGCGGACGGAGATAACAGAAAGGTTTTCTTCTGGGAAATAAGAGGTGATACCCTGAAGCTGTCAGAACCGGATAGCGCTGAATGGTTTATCAACGGAACAGGCACTATTCACACCAGGTTATTCAGAATTGATTAGCTGATATTCTTAATGTTCAGACCATAACCGTCAGTTTATTAATCTGCCGTATAGATCGTATATCTGAATGGAATCGAACTCAACCTCCCGAAAACTACCCGGCCCTGGTCTGCCTCCAGAGAGAAGCACCATCCCGTCCACTTCGTAGCACTGGCCGTAGAAACGGCCCTCGGCGGTAATCAGGTCTTCACTCTCTCCGATAACACGGTCCACCAGGACTCTTTCGCGCTCCCCAACTCTGGCAGTGAGCCTGCTCTGCGAAATCTCCATCTGAAGATCCGATATCCGCTCCACCCTGTTTCTCACTGTATCCTCATCCACCCTCCCGCTTATCTTGAACGCCCTGGTTCCCTCCTCGGGGCAGTATCCGAATACTCCGGCGTAGTCAAACTCGAACTCCTCCAGGAAATCACAGAGCTGCTCGAACTCCTCCTCTGTCTCTGCCGGGTAACCGGCCATCACCGTGGTTCTCAGGACCAGGCCGGGAACCTCATCTCTGAGCCTCCCGAACAGATTCTCAAGGCAGGATTTGTCGTATCCCCTTCCCATACTCTTCAGTATCCTGCCTGAGACATGCTGGATCGGGATATCCAGGTACGGGAGAATGATTTCATCGTTGATCAAACCTATCATCAGGTCTGGGTCTATATGCGCGGGGTGCAGGTACATCACCCTCAGCCAATCGGGGTCCGCCTTTTCCCTGATGGAGGTAAGCAGGTAATCGAGCCCCTTTCCCTGTTTGAGGTCCCTGCCCCAGGAGGCGGTATCCTGAGCTATCACCACCAGCTCTCTGACTCCAAGCGAGACCAGGTCCTGGGCCTCTGCGACTATATCCTTTTCCGGTAAAGATCTCAGATCTCCCCTGATTGATGGTATCAGGCAGTATGAGCAGCAGTTGCCGCAGCCGTCAGCTATCTTCAGGTAGGCGAGGTGAGCCGGCGTGAATAGCTTCCTGGATCTGCTGGCAGGCCGGCCGGGGCTCAGGAGTCCGCGCTTGCTGAGCTCTTCGGGTAGTTTCTCCATATCGGGCACTTTCAGGAATATATCAACCTCGGGAAGAAGCTCTTCCAGTTCAGCAGTATTCTCCCTGGAGACCAGGCAGCCCAGCACCGCCAGAATCTGGTGATCAGCCCGGGCGGTGGCCACCCTCAGTATCTCATCCACCGATTCTCTTTCGGCCGGTTCTATGAAGGCACAGGTGGTTATCACCAGAAGGTCCGCCTCTTCCGGGTTCGGGGCTTCCCGGTAGCCGTACGCCAGGAGGCGTTCCGCGGTCCTCTGCGCGTCTACCAGGTTCTTTGCGCATCCCAGGTTGAAAAAATAGAAGGTGGGGGTATCAGCCGCTTCTTTCATATTCTTCCCTGCTGATCAGGACCTTTCTGGCCTTGCTCCCCTCGTAGGGGCCTACCACGCCGATCTCCTCGAGCATATCCACCAGCCGGGCCGCGCGGGCGTAACCAACCCTGAGCCGCCGCTGAAGCAGGGATATGGAGCCCTGCTGATGAATTATCACCAGCTCCCTGGCCTTGTCCAGCAGCTCGTCATCGCATTCCACATCTCCCACATCTTTCTTGCCCTTGACCTTTGTAAGATCGATCTTTTCGCCATCCTTCTCGAATCCCTTCCAGTAGCCCGCCACCGCGGCGGCATCTCTCTCCGAGATAAAGGAACCCTGTATCCTCACCGGGTTGGGGAGGTCCTTGGGAAGATAGAGCATATCCCCGTTACCCAGCAGGCTCTCCGCCCCGTTAACATCCAGTATGGTCCTTGAGTCTGTCTTGGAGGTAACCTGGAAAGCTATCCTGGATGGGAAGTTTGCCTTGATCAGCCCGGTCACCACATCCACCGATGGCCTCTGTGTTGAGAAGACCAGGTGTATGCCTACCGCCCTGGCCATCTGGGAAAGCCTGGTTATTGTCGGGTATATCTCGTTCCCGACCGAAAGCATTATATCGGCCAGCTCGTCTATAATGGTAACATGGTAGGGCAGCTTGCCCAGTTTCTCGCCGGTCTCCTCATCCACCACGTTATCGCACTCAACCATACGGTTGAAGCTTGCTATATTCTTGACTCCGAACCGGGCCAGTTTACGGTAGCGCCGGTCCATCTCTATGGTAAGCCAGTTCATTACCTTGAGAGTATCCTCGGCATCGGTGATGACCGGATGGAGAAGGTGTGGTATCCCCTTGTAGGGGACCAGCTCCAGCCGTTTAGGGTCTATCAGTATGAAGCGGCAGGTAGCGGGAGTATGGTTGAAAAGCAGGCTGGTTATGATCGAGTTGATACAGACGCTCTTTCCGCTTCCGGTGGCTCCAGCCACCAGAAGGTGCGGCATCTGCGATATGTCGGCAAAGTAAGGTTCGCCGGTTACCGTCTTTCCCAGGGCAACCACCAGGCCGCCGTCATCCGGCGGGCAGTGCTGCAGCATTTCCTTGATGTAGACCATCTCCGGCTTGGGGTTGGGGACCTCGATCCCCACCGCTCCCTTTCCCGGTATGGGCGCCTGTATCCTTATTGCCTTGGCGGCAAGGGCCAGCGAGAGGTCGTCGCTGCGGTTGACTATCTGACTGATCCTGACCCCTGCGGCAGGCACAAACTCGAAGGTGGTCACCACCGGGCCCGGCTTGACCTGCTTGACCTCCCCCTGAAGGCCGAAATCTGCCAGCTTGGATTCGATAATCTGTGACCGGACTATCAGGTCTTCCTCGTTGCAGCCGGAGGTATCCAGTTCGATATCTTCCAGTATATCCAGGTCCGGAAGGGGTGCGTTGTCGGCGGCTGTGGTATCAGCCGAAGGGGGCATCTTCTGCCTGGTTTCTCTTTTTCTTGATGCTGCAACCTTTTTTGGTATATCTATCTTCGGTTTTTCCCTTTTTCTGGGGGGCTGCTCCTTCGCCTGGGCCATTACCCCGCTCTTTCCGCTCTGCTTCTTTCCAGGTTTTTTATCCTTCTTCTTAACGATCTCTCCCTTCAGCCTCGAGCGGATCTGAGATGCCAGCCTCCTGATGGGATGGTGAAAGAGCATTACCACACTGAGCATGAAAGCGGCCGACAGAACCAGCCACGAGCCTATCGTACCCGTCACCATCTCAAGAAAGGAGAAGGTCCAGCCGGCCAGAAGCCCGCTCTCTTCGTGAAGTCCACCCGCGTGCAGCAGGCACGCGGCAAAGAAGAGTAACAGGAAAGACCTTATGATTGCCGAACCGTATCCGGTTATCTTCTCGTCCCTGAAATACAGTACGCCCCAGAAGAGCAGAAAGGCCGGTACCATCCATCCGAAAATGGTCCCCAGCCCCCGCGCCGTTACCCCGCCGATATAAACCCCGGCGGGACCGCAGAGGTTCTGCTTTGCGTCCCAGAACATCCCCCACTCCCTGATATCGAATGAGGCAAGGGCCAGGCCCACGAATACCGAAGCAATAATAAGCAGGATCCCTTTTGATATCTTCTCTTTTTTATTCATAGGGTTAAGTTAATCGAATGGAACCGGTTTACGGATTAAGTCAACTCTCTATATTATCTCTTATTCTTATCAATGATCCGCCTGAAGGTAAAGCAGTTTTTTGCAATATCCCCTGCCAGAACAGAGGAGGCCGCCGCAATACCGTCAGCCCCGGCCTGAATAACCTCTCCCGCATTATCCGGTGTAATCCCGCCGATCACCACCAGGGGCAGCTCTGTCATCGGCCGCAGCTTCTTTATAAATCCGGTGCCAGCCGCTTTTACCGAAGGTTTGGTGGACGAGGGGTAGATCGAACCGGCGGAGATATAATCCACCGCGTCCAAGGGGGCTTCTTCCAGCTCTTTGACAGAATGAATGGTAATCCCGATTATCGCCTCGGGCCCCAGGAGCCGCCGGGCCGCGCGGGGGTCCGGATCCTCCGATCCCAGGTGCACTCCCGCGGCGCAGGACCGCGCTGCCAGCAGGGGATCATCGTTAACTATAAGGGGAATTCCAGATTCCTCTAACAGCTGGATGATGCTGCTTATCTCTTCCAGTTTCCGTTCTCCGGAAAGTTCCTTTGCCCTGTACTGAACCCAGTCTGCCCCTCCTTCTCCAAGCTCTCCGGCTGCTGAGGTCAGTTTCGATTTGCTGATCAGCGCCCTGTCCAGGATTGCATATAGAAATGGGGATGAAGGCACTGGTGGCCGCAGAGAGCTGATATTTACTATTTCCCCTTCTCTCAACACCGGTACGGTACTGCAGGTTCCTATCATGGAGCAATCCCTGACGTCCTGTCCATACCCTGCTGCGGCCAGCTCCCTGCCCCTTTCGCTCTTCTCCAGGAGGGAGTACGGATCATCCGCGTATTTTTCTGCCAGAAGAAGGGCAATCCGAGCCGCATCTTCAAGTTCCTCATCCTTCCAGATAGGCCGCAGCTTGCCCAGGAGAATCCCTCCGCACAGGATGTCCTCAGTGCATATCCGGCCCTGGTTGCCGCTGCAGAGGATTACCAGGTTCTTCTCACCCCGGACCCTCCCTGCCACCGCATCCAGATTGGTAAGTGAACATATATAGACTCTCCCCGCTCCGGAGGCGGCCAGGACCGCCCTGGTCCCGTTGGAGGTTGATATAATTACAGTCTTGCCTTCCACGGCTTCGGGGGTGTACTCTGCCGGTGAGTTGAACAGATCGAAACCTTCTACAGGCCTTCCCTTCTTCTCTCCCGCGAGGACGGTGCTGCCAGCCGGAAGATTCCCTGCCAGTTCCCTTCCCTCTGCCGGCCCGGGCGCCGGTATGAGGCGCTCAGCGCCGCTCTCTATAGCTTGTACCATGCAGCTGGTAGCCCTCAGGACATCAATAACCACCGCGGCATCTTCCGATCCGATAAGCTCTTCACTGCCGGTTGCTCTGGTAATAAATCTGATATTCAATGCGCCCCCGTCAGACGATCTCCCTCTCCAGGAATGCGGTATGGAAATCTCCCCTCTCGAAGTTCCTGCCCTTTATGATCTTCTGCAGAAAAGGTATGGTGGTGGGGACCCCCTCGATGATAAATTCATCCAGGGAGCGTTTCATCCTCTCTATAGCCTCATCCCTGTTCTTTCCCCAGACTATGAGCTTGGCAAGGAGCGAATCATAGTAGGAGGGCACCTCGCAGCCGGAGTACAGATGTGAATCGACCCTTACGCCAGGCCCTCCGGGGACATGAAAGAAATCAATCCTGCCCGGAACGGGGAGGAATCCCCTGTCAGGGTCCTCGGCGTTGATTCTGCATTCTATGGCCCATCCGGTTATCCTGGCATTCAGGGCAGATTCTCCGAACCTGCCGCTGGAGGCCAGCCTTATCTGCTCCTTTATCAGGTCCACCCCGCAGACCATCTCCGTTACCGGGTGCTCCACCTGAACCCTGGTATTCATCTCCAGGAAATATATCCTGCCCTTCGAGTCGACCAGAAACTCCACCGTCCCGAGAGAATTGTAGTTGATATACTCTCCACCCTGCACAGCATATTTGAACAGCTTCTCCCTGACCTGGTCGGCTATTCCCGGTGATGGTGATTCCTCTATGAGTTTCTGGTGCCGCCTCTGTATGCTGCATTCACGCTCTCCGAAATGGATGACTCCGCCATTGCCGTCACCCAGTATCTGGACCTCTATATGCCTGGGGTCCTGAAGGTACTTCTCCACGTAGAGGCCAGAATCCCCGAAAGAGATCTCCGCCTCCTTGCTGGCTGCCCTGAAGCAGTCGCCCAGCTGTTTCTCATCCCTGACGATCCTGATCCCGCGCCCTCCTCCCCCGGCGGTGGCCTTTACCATTACCGGGTAGCCAATTTCGGCGCATAGTCTGAGGGCTTCTTCCTCGGATGATATAACCCCTTCGCTCCCCGGTATCACCGGAAGCCCGGCTTCATCCATCACCCTTCTGGCCTCCGCCTTGTCACCCATCCTCTTCATCAGAGCGGGATTGGGAC
The DNA here is from genome assembly GCA_014730075.1 of bacterium. Lineage (GTDB taxonomy): Bacteria > Krumholzibacteriota > Krumholzibacteriia > Krumholzibacteriales > WJIX01 > WJIX01. The sequence goes on from WJIX01000243.1 coordinate 6,433, forward strand.
CGATCCACTCTATCCCGCATGATAAGCAGATATCGGCAAAGTTGGGATTCTCGGATAGGAAACCGTAGGCCGGGTGTATGGCATCTGCATTGGTTATCTCGGCGGCGGCAATAATCCGGGGAATATTTAGATAGCTCTCCCTGGATGGCGAGGCGCCTATACTGACATCCTCGTCGGCGATCTTTACATGCAATGAATCCCGGTCGGCCGTGGAATGGACCGCTACCGACCTGATTCCCAGTTCTCTGCAGGCCCGGATGATCCTTAGTGCGATCTCCCCGCGCGCTGCCACCAGAATTTTCTTATACATTCAATTACAACTCTCTGCTGGTCTCGGTTCCGGCATCAGTCTTCTCGAACTGGTCCCAGCTCTTGTCGCTGGCTGACTGGATACCCTTCAGTCTCAGCTCGAACTCGTGCGGGTTGGAGCTGTTTCTGAGGGCCTCTTCCTTGCTGATCCTGCCTTCGGCAAGAAGCTTCATCAGCGACTGGTCGAATGACTGCATGCTGTGCGATGAGACTCCTTCTTTTATGGCCTGTTTAATAAGCTCCTGCTTCTCTGGGTCTATAATATAATCCCTTATTGTCGAAGTGACAACCATTACTTCGACAGCCGGAGCCCGGCCGGAGCCCTGCGCCAGAGGGATCAGCCTCTGGGAGATAACCGATTTGAGAGTGGTGGCCAGCAGATACCTTATCTCCTGGTGCTGGTGGGGCGGGAAGAATGATATCACCCTGTTGATGGTCTGGGTGGCATCCATGGTATGGAGTGTGGAAAGAACCAGGTGACCGGTATCGGCCGCCTTGAGAGCGATCTCCATGGTTTCGGCATCCCTGATCTCCCCTACCAGGATAACATCAGGGTCCTGCCTGAGAATATGCCTGAGAGCTTCATGGAAAGACTGGGTGTCATTACCTATCTCTCTCTGGTTCACAATTGACCTCTTGTCGTGATGCAGAAACTCTATGGGGTCCTCGATGGTAATTATATTCTTGTTGCTGGTCTCATTGATCTCGCGGACCATGGCTGCCAGGGTGGTAGACTTTCCGCTGCCCACCGTACCGGTAACGAATATCAGCCCCCGTTCATGCCTGGAGAGCTTCTTTAT
>WJIX01000244.1 GCA_014730075.1 bacterium
ACATTGATCTTCAGCCTGTTCTTCAGCATCTCGTCCGTATCGTCCCGCCACTTCATGCCGGTAATATGAATAGGCTGCTCCATCTTATTGCTGAGTTGAGCTTTCCTCTCTATCGGCTCCTTAAGAAACCCCGATATATGGAGGGGAGGGGAGAGACTGAAGACCTCCTGTACCGTTCCCCTCACGGTCAGAATCAGCTTTTCGTTTTCGAGATCATTGGTTATGACCGAAAAGTTCTTGCTGAAGGCGCCTTCCGGAAGGTGACTTGTTTTTACTGTTGCTCTTATTTTTCCCTCCTGCCCGGGAGGGATGACCTTGTCATATTCGGCCGCCTGGCATCCTCAGGGGGCCTTGACTCTCAATATATTCAGCTCTCCCTGCCCCTTATTGAGCAGAACGAACTCGTGGGTCGCCTCCCCTCCTTCGTAGATGGTACCCAGGTCCGCCTTCGTATTATTGATATAGAGGCTGGGCTTGAGCTTGTCCTTCTCATCGCATAGAGCCGCGAAAGATGTAAAAAGGATAAGTACAACCGCAGCTGATACAGTCAACTTGAATATTCTTTCCAAACCATCCTCCTGTTGTTTCGCCGGTGCAGGTCCTTTCCGGGTGGCGGAAAGCTGAACCTGGCGGACTTCTGTCCAAACGTGTTTCCACATCCTGCCGCACATCGTTATTATAATCGGCAGCTGGCGAATAATTCCATAAAACTATTTTGCTATCAATGTTAATCTATATATAATAACACAGATAATCGCAAGCAACTTCTGTTATTTCCGGTTTTTTCTCACTGGCGCATCCGGGGATAACCAGGGAGCTTTCAGGAGGTATTAATGCTTTCCGATACCATTCTTGCCCTCAAGAAGGAAAAGAACCTTGCCATACTTGCCCATAACTACCAGCCGCCGGAGATTCAGGACCTTGCCGACCACCTTGGTGACTCCCTCGCCCTGAGCAGGCTGGCCACCGAAATCGAATCTGACAGGATAATCTTCTGCGGCGTATTCTTCATGGCCGAAACGGCCGCCATTCTCTCTCCGGAAAAAAAGATCATCCTCCCCGAACCGGAGGCGGGGTGCCCCCTGGCCGACATGATAACCGCAGAATCGCTGGTCAAGCTCAAGCAGAAACACCCACAGGCCACCGTAATCACCTATGTAAATTCGCCCGCGGAAGTCAAGGCGGTCAGCGATATATGCTGCACCTCCGCCAATGCCCTGAATATAGTCCGGTCTGTTCCTGAAAGCGAAGAGGTCATATTCGGGCCGGACAAGCATCTGGGAAGGTGGGTAGGGCAGCAGGCCGGCCGCGAACTTATACTGTGGGAAGGGTTCTGCCCGGTTCACCAGAAGTTCTCGGCTGAATGGATCGCCGAACTCAGGGAGAAACACCCCGGGGCGGAGGTTCTGGTACACCCGGAAGTCCCCCCCGAGATAGAGGAGCTATCCGATCATACCCTGGGAACGGGAGGGATGATCAGAAGAGCGGGTGAGAGCAGCGCCGACACCTTCATCATAGGGACCGAAAAGGACATGGTATACCGCCTCAAAACGATCTACCCCTCCAAGACCTTCATACCGGCATCCCTGGAAGCTATCTGCAGGAACATGAAGAAGATAACCCTGGAGAAGCTTCTCCATTCGGCCGAAACCCTGGAGCCGGTAATAACGGTACCCGCGGAAACAGCTGATGCAGCCAGGGGGGCGATAGAGAAGATGGTCCGGTACGGTTAGGAATATCCCCGGCGCTAATGCCCCCGGAAAGGCTCATGTCGAAAATAAAGATTGACAGCAAACCTGTATTCTCCTAATAAACAGACAAGTAATGTTGACGATCACCGCCGGAAGCTTGAAAAAGCGCCCGGGCGAAAGGAGGACTCCATGAGAAAGACAGTTCTTTCTTCCATACTCTCAGCTGCTCTTATTGTAATGCTTCTCTGCCCGCAGGTCCTGGCGGGAGAGGGGACCAGGTACCATTTCAAGTTCCACGGCTTCTTTAAAACTGATATAAGTTACGATAACGCTCAGATATATCCGGGAAACTATCACCTTTACGTACCCCCTTACGGCGAGGCCGACAATGCGCTCTATTTTACCACCAGAGAGAGCAGGCTGGGATTTGACTTTCTGTGGAAGGAAGACTGTCTGAAGACGCAGGCAACCCTTGAATTCGATTTCTACGGCAGCGGGGCCGGAGCCGAGAACAAGGCGGGCCCTATGCTCAGGCACGCCTACCTGAAGATGACTGGAAAGAACTGGTCACTTCTGGCCGGCCAGACCTGGGATGTTATCTCACCTCTGGTTCCAAAAACAGTAAACTACAGCGTAGCCTGGGGAGAGGGGAATATCGGCTACCGCAGGCCTCAGGTCAGGTTCTCCACCTGGGCAGGAATCGGAGAGCGGGCAAAATTCACCCTGGATGTAGCCATGACCAGGAATATGGGTGGTGATTTCGGAATCGCGTACAATGATACTATCAGCGTGACCGCCGGAGACGGTGTGGATAACGGTGCCGACGCGGCGCTGCCGGCAATTCAGGGAAGGATCGGGATAGCCTCCGATTTCTCAGAAGAGGGTATGCTTGCGGTAGGGATCTCCGGACATTACGGCCAGGAGAAATTCGACCGGCAGGATATGACCGATCCCGTCATCAGGGTCACTGAGGAATCGATAGACTCATGGTCGGTCAATGGCGACCTGACCCTTAAGATCAACCGGTACCTCTCCCTTAAGGGTGAATTCTTCACCGGGCAGGCGCTTGGCACCTACCTGGGCGGGGCCCTTCAGAACACCGACGGGATTTACCAGCCGCTTCCCACCATGGGAGGCTGGGGCATGCTGTCGCTTATGCCAACCGACAGGCTGACCTTCAATGCCGGCTACTCCTTCGATGACCCGGACGACGCCGAGTATGATATCCCCAAAGGTGGAAGCGAGAGGTTCAGGGATATGAACTCCCTGGTCTTCGGAAACGCCATGTACGGGATAACCGATAACGTCACCGGCATGCTCGAATTTTCCTATCTGAAGACTGAGTATTTGACAAAAACCTATATTGGAGATAGTATTGAATCCACGCCCGGCGAAAATGACTGCTTCCGCGTTCAGTTCGCCCTGAAGGCGGCAATAAGATAGAAAGTTTCCCTTAAAGGGAAAGCTTTCCAGGTGGGGGCCCCCGCGAGGGGCCCCCGTTTTTATCTACAGCCTGTTCATGCTGTATGAATAGCTCCCATCCACCGCTCCGGAACCGGAGCCAATGTACTGGCCGCAGTTGCTCCCGATAGCGTTCTCCTCCAGTTCGCCGACGCTCAGAATAACCTGAAACCCGTATTCTTTCAAGCGGTCCAGCAATCGGCTGCCTTGTCCTTCCGGCCCGATCATCGATTCAATCCCGTTTTCAACCGCCTTCCTGGTAGGATTGACCGGGGTAACCTTGACCATGAATTTCCCGGGATCAAAAAGTTCTCTGATCAGAACCGGATCGACCCTGGCGCCCTCAGCCAAGGCAAAATTGAGGGTTATCTTCCTGTCTCCTTCGCGGCAAAATGACTCTCCGTAATCCGATATCTCCTCCAGTTTCCATTTTGGAACGGGAATCAGCCTGTCCCGGGCCGCCTCATCGGTGGAATGTATTGAGAATTGAAGCTGGAATCTTCCCCGGTAATGACGCTCCTTTATTGATAAGAGTTCCCGGAAGAACCGGACATGCCCTGCGGGCGCTATCGTCGAAACTGCCGGAAGCAGTCCTGGGGCATCATACCTGGAGGGCATCTCTTCCAGCACCTCCAGGACATTACCGTTGAATGCCGGCTCTCCCATTCTGGCAAATTGCACCTTGAATTTATCTGCAGGAACCGAAAGACTGCCGTAGCGCCTTCTGACCGGATAATCGATCTGGAAAAAGAGCTGCTCCGGGGAAAGCATCCCCCTGTAGTCTCTTCCAGCATCGCAGAAAAGACATCCTGCCGGACAGCCGAACAGGGTGGATATTATTATCACCCATTTCCTCTCTCTCGGGATGGGAGGCTGAATCGATTCGACGAATTCAACTCCTTTCCCGTCAGCGGTTTCCGCTATATAGACCGTTGCCAGATCATCTCTTCCGGCCATACCTGTAACTCTCATGATTATTTCCTCCGGCTCCGTGTCAGCATCATCGCCGCCCTGAGCCCGTCACCTGCCGATATCGCAACCTGGCGGCACATCCCCCCCCTGACATCCCCGGCCGGAACAAGCCTCCCCCTCTCTTCAAGCACTCCACGTATTTCCATCAATTCCCTGGCAATAAATCCATCAGCCGGTTTCCTCCCCGTTGCAAACAGTACGAACCCGGCCCGGATTTCATCGGGGACAGCGGTCCTGAAAATGCCGGGGATTTCGCTTCCGGCAGCCTTCTTCAGGCTCAGCACAAGCCCGTCTTCCCCCGCCCTAATCCCCTCTACCTGAGTATTCATGGAGTAATGAATACGGCTGCTCTCTTTCACCCGGTCAACCAGGAGAGATAGCGCGCGGGGCTTTTTTCCTCTACCCAGAATAAGAACTCTCTCTCCCGAGGACGGATTCAGGGCGTAGTCGAATGCTGCATCCCCCGCCCCGATTATTACAGTTGAGGCGCCTGTTGTGATCCCGTTCAAACCAAATCGAATCCGTACCCTCGCCTCCCCGGAAATCTCCACCCCATGATCTTGAGCCGGAACCGTCCCCGGGGCAAGTATTACAATGCCAGCTGTCCTGGTCCCATCAGGAGTTTTTACCAAAAATCTCCCTTCGCGAAACCCCAGCCAAATGACTTTTTCCCGGGCTACCCTGATCTGGAACCTCTCCAGGTGCTCGCCGATAAGACCGGCCAGTTCCTTCCCAGGTATCCCCCGGGGAAACCCCGGATAATTCTCCACCATGTTGGCGTCTCGAACCAATCCCCCCGGCTCGCCCTTCTCCAAAACCAGCGGGTCGAGGCCCTCTCTTCCGAGCTGAACAGCCGCCGCAGTCCCTGCCGGCCCGGCCCCGATAATAATGATGCCCTCTTCTCTGGTCATGAATTATCCCTGCTCCATCGCTTCGGCCACCTGATTAACGGTCACCATCCTGGCGCACGAATGGGCCAGGTTAAGAAGAGCCGCCTCATGAAACAGCCGGTTACCGGTCGCTGTTCCGTCGACCGGGAAAATCACCCCGAACCCGGCCGCGAAAGCGGAGAGCGCCGTTGCGGTGCAGCAGATATGAGTCATGACCCCGGTTATCACTACCCGCCTGACCCCTCTTTCTTTCAGTATCTGTTCCAGGCCGGTCCTGAAGAAGGCGTCATACCCTGTTTTTTTTATGGTTTCGCCCTTTTTCTCCAGCTCTGCGCAGATTTCGCTCAGAGGGTCCTTCTCCTCTATCAGTTCCCCCCACCACTTTTCCATCATTCCTCCCTCCCCGGCAGAATTAATATGCCTGGTCAGGTATACCGGCATCCCCCTCTCCGTAAACAGGTCGGCGAGCCGCTCCAGCCTGCCGGTGATCGCACCGGCTGAGGGGATGAAGGCGTGCGAACTTTCCTCCAGGAAGAAGCGCTGCATATCGATTATGATCAGAGCGCTCTCTCCGAGCTCAAGTGGTTCATCCCTAATCAGTTTCAGCTGCCGCAGTTCTTCCATCATGCTCCGGGAACAGAGCTCTACAGTACTGTCAGTGAAATATTTTTCCTTCATTCTTCTAACCCTTCGATTTCTGGCATTTTCTTCAAACCTGCCCTCCAGGCGCTCTCGGTTACTACCTCTTTGAGCGCCTCTCTCCTGGGGCCGGTCAGGATATTGGGAGCTCCCGCCTTCAGAATTTCCCTTTTTCTTTCACCGGCCCTCTTCAGAATTTCCTCCCCCCCCGGCGCGGACCTCTTGTCTCCGGCTTCGCGGTCGATCACCGTCCCGGGGAACAGGGCCTCCTCACGAAACTTCTTCAGGGTATGGGAGAGGGTCAGGAAGGAGCCTCCGGTAACCCCCTCGTTTATTACATCGGCGACCACCTCGCTGCTATCGACCCTTATCCCCCTTCTGATCCTTTCCGCCATCAGGCAGACTTCATTATCAAGGATCAGCTTCTCCATACTCTGCACCGTCTGGAAATTATGCATGCCCGGGCCGGAAACATTGTTGACCCCGCTCAGAGCTGCCACTGCCGCACCCATAGCCGTCTCCAGGCCCCCCTGGTAATCCAGCGATTTGGAGTCGCTTAGGGCCATATAGGCATGTGAGGGAATCCCCAGCTCGGCAGCTATCTCCGCCCCGGCACTGTTGATTATGGTCGCTTCGACCGCCCCCACCGGGGTAGTCCCCTTTCTCATATCAAAATATGCCGGCGAGCCCCCGTAAACCACCGGCGAACCGGGTGCGGCCATCTGGTAAATAACTATCCCGCTGAGATTCTCGGCGCAGTGCTGAACCACGGTACCGTATAGGGTAGCGGGGGACGTAGCCCCGGCCAGGGGCATCGGCACTATCTGAACCGGGAGGCCGTTTCCTGCGCACTCAAGCAGGGTGTTCACCGTAAGGGCGCTCCAGGTCAGCGGGGCGGTGGGACAGGTATCGAAAATCGCCATAGGCCGGTCTCGAAGCTGCTTTCCGCCCCCTGCGGCTATCTCCAGCATCCTGAGCATCCGGGTCAACCCTTCTTCGGTAAAAGTGCCGGTAACCACCGGTTTTCTTGAGAAGATAAGTGCCAGATAAAGCCTGTAACTGTCAGCCACATTCTCCGGGACATCGCCGGGGACCAGCGCGGTGGACTGCATGCTGTAGCCGCTGAGAAAGTCGCTTAGAATGGCGAACTCCACCAGGTCCCCGGAAACCGGGACTCTGGACTCTCCCATCTCAAGATCAAGGATCCTGATAGCCGAGGAACCGGGATTGAAATGAAGGTTTTCCTTTCCGATTTCGACCTCCCCCCTCCCGTCCCTGCCGTAAAGGGTCACCCTGTCGGGTGCTGCAGCCAGGGCCTCTTCAACCTGCCCGGATGAAAAATATGCCCTTCTCTTCTCCGTTCTGACCCCTCTGTCGGCGAGCATTTCCAGGGCCTGGCGGCTTTCGATCAGCACCCCGGTCTTCTCCAGGATCCCGATCGCCTCCTCCACGATGGCAACCCGCTGCCTCTTCTCGAACCATTTTATAAGGGGTCTCTGTCCCATCTCTCATTCCTGATATTTACGCCCGGGCGGGGCTTTCCGGCAGGATTATTCATCCCGTCATTCCGCCATACGCGATAATGCCGGAACAGTCAGGCCGATATGAAAATCTGAATCATAATAAAGGCTATCTCAACCGGGACGGCCGGTCAACTGAAAAAGAGAGCTGCCCGGTCAATTAAACGGGTTCGGATAGGGGTGCCCCAGAGTGGAGCTGTCCGGCTGAATCACTCTGTGACTGAGAGCGGCCGGAACTGGCTCCGGACTCCTTCCTGCGTCCGTATCCGGGGGAACAGGCGAAACAGGGTCCCATTCCAGGCAAAAAGCGTTCACCCCTTTCAGTACCTGAATGGTGGCTCTCATCCAGGAAGAATCAAGGGTATCGGTCAGGTACAGCCTCGCCGAATCGAGACAGGTGAAGGTCCCCAGAGAGTCTCCGTACAGACCGGTCCAGCGGAGCTCGGGCAGGTCATAGGTTGCAGGGAACAGCAGTTGGTCCTCCGAGAGAATAACCCCCTCTTCGCCGGTATAACCGATAACCGTCCTGTCAGGATCCGGCTCATAATAATCGATCAGCTCCGTGAATGTCCTGCCACCGGTACTCATCCTGCAGCGGTAAACTCCCCCGGGGACTGGCAATCCGCCTTCGTCCAGCCCATCCCATATAACAGTATGCCACCCGGCCGGCCTGACCCCCTCTAAAATTGTCCTTACCGGCGAGTTCTCCAGGTCCAGGATGGAGATTTCGCATTCCGACTCCTCCGCCAGCGTGAACGGAATAACCACCGAGGAGCTCCGTCCCTGGGGCCTGCGGGGTGCGCTCGGCCCGAACAGCGAGACTGAAACCATATGGTGAGCACTGACCCTCAGCCCTGAGACCGGCTCGCCGGCCGAGTCGGTTACCTCTACCCTGAACAGAAAGCCTCCTCCCCCTCCGCTGGGTCCGGCTGCCTTCTCCGAGCAGCCCGCCAGAGAGACCGCCGCGGCAATTAACAGTATAAATCTTCTCATTCTGTTCCCTCCGTCTCTTTCTTCAGCCCTCCGGTTGCTCACTCAGAGCCTCTTACGGTATGGGCAATCCCCTCGGTCACAGCTGGCACAGTCGTTGGCGCTCCTGAGCCTGACAGGGTTTTCAGAGATGTGAACGGCGAACGATATCGACTTCTCCGGTTTCATCATCATACCGCCTCCCAGGGTCACTCCGATCCTCTCCGCGGGCGCTATGCTGAAAATCTGTTTCTGGGCGCTTATATCCCAGTTCCCGTAACCGGGGCTGGCACGAAGTGATCCCCTTTTGCCCTTCCTCCGGGCTATATCACTGATAATTCCATTAACATGGTCCGCGGTTCTTTCCACCGCCACAGAACCGGCGGTATCCACTACCAGCGCCTCCAGAAGAGCCCCCTCGCGCGAAAGCTCCGCGGCCCTCTCCTCCAGCCCGCTCCCTACGGTGCAGACGCAAAGGGCCATCTCTTCGAGCAGGGCGAAGACCGGAGGGCCCGCAATATTCCTTCCTTCTGTTATAGTGTAGATTGCGGCTGGTTCGATCAGCTCTCCGGCCAGCTCGAGAGCGCTGTCGATCCTCTCCGCCCCCCTTTGGGAGGAAGGCCCACCGGAGTCTTTTCGCAACCCCACTATACGCCTGACCTCCTCCGGGTCGATCTCGATATCTATCTTCCGCAGTATCTTCCAATCCATTCTGCCCAGCGCTCCCCTAAACCAGCTTCTTGCGTACCGCCCGGATAAACTCCGGGTCTGTTCCGCAGCAACCCCCCACGG
>WJIX01000245.1 GCA_014730075.1 bacterium
CGCCTCCGGTATCATCCTGACAGCCTCGCGCAGGATCTCCCTGCCCACCATGGTTCCCCTTTCCATGGTAGAGGATCTTGATATCTCCCTGAAATCTGAGGTCTTCAGCTTCAGGGTTACCGTCCTGGCGGCGAAACCATGCTTTCGCAACCTCCTGGCCACCATCCTGGAGAGCATTAGCAGGTATTTCCTTATAACCTCCGGGTCCCGGGTATCCCTTCTGAATGTCCTTTCGTTGCTGATAGACTTCGGTTCGGTCCAGGGCACCACCGGGGAAGTTCCTCTGCCGTCGATTATACTGAGCAGCCTCTCTCCCCCCTTCCCGAACTTCGACTTCAGAAAATCAGGCGGCAGCTTTCTGATATCTCCCAGGCATTTCACTCCGATATCCCGCAGCGCTTTTTCGCTCTTCTTTCCCACCCCGGGGATCTTCCCTATCGGCTGCGATCTGAGGAAACGGGATACCCGGTCCGGCGGAATCACCGTCAGCCCGTCCGGTTTATTCATATCGGATGCTATCTTGGCAGCCAGCTTGGAGGTGGATACTCCCACCGAACAGGTAAGAGAGGTCTCCGAGAATATCCTTTCTCTGATATCTGCTGCCGCATGTGAAGGAGAGCCCAGGACCTTTCCTGATCCGGTCAGATCGATATACGCCTCATCCACCGATACCTGCTCCACCAGGGGCGAGAACGACCCCAGCATCCCCATGACCTTCCTGCTGACTTCCAGGTACCGCTTCATCCTCACCGGCCTGCATATCAGCCCGGGGCAGAGCTGTTTGGCCCTGAAGATGGGCATCGCTGAATGTATCCCGAACTCCCTGGCCCTGTAACTCGCAGCGGAGACCACTCCCCTCCTGGAATCTCCGCCTACCACCAGCGGCATTTCCGCCATCTCCGGGAAATCCAGTATTTCCACCGAGGCGTAGAAGGCGTCCATATCGAGGTGCGCTATCACACGGTGCCCGCTCCATATATCTCCCTGTTCTGGTTTCTTCATAGCGATCCCGGATCAGCTCCTCTTTTCTATCTGCTCTATCAAACCCTTGAAAATAAAATGGTGAAAGGGGTAGAAGAAATACCAGTAGATTTTTCCAAAAAAAGATGTGGTATGGTACCAGGCAGTTATGGTCAGCCTGCGGGTATCGCCACGGTCATCGATATTAAAATCCAGCCATGCCATTCCCGGAAGCTTCATCTCCGCCCTGAGCAGCATCTTGCTGTTTCTCTCAAGCTTCTCCACCCGCCAGAAATCGATCACATCATGCGGTCCGAGACTGGCACTCTCTCGCCTTCCCCGTGATGTCCCCACTCCCATGAATATCCTGTCTATTGCCCCCCTGATGCGCCAGAGCCAGTTGTTATGGAACCAGCCCTCCGCCCCACCTACCCTGCAGAGCGACCTGAACAGATGTTCCGAGCTCTTCTCCGAGCTGATGCCATACCTCGCACTGTATTCCGGCTCATTTTCCAGCTCGTCCAGTTTCATGGCCAGCTCATGTGAGGGGGGGTAGGCGTTAGACCACCTGGTCCTGACCCGGTCCTGCTCCTCCCTGGAGAGGGCCCGCAGGATCGCCTCCTCGAATTCAATGGCGGGGAAATCGAGATAGCTCTTTATCGAATCCTCCCTGCAGACCACATCATTCTTTATCCCCTCCAGCAGGCAGCGGGTAATGGGGCCGGGAACCGGGGTCAGCAGGCTGACAAAATAGGAATATATGGAAATATTGAAGATCTGGAATTGAATGAAGAACCTCTTCTTCTGAAGGACCGAAGCTGTCTTTCTTAGCATTTCCAGGTAGGTCATTACCTCATCGCCACCGATATCAAATGTCCTCCCGGAGGTCTTATCCACCTCCAGGACCCCTACCAGGTATTTGATCACATCTCTGATTGATATCGGCTGGCACCTGCTCCTGGCCCCCCTGGGCAGGACAAACACCGGCACCTTCATCACCAGGTTCTTGATGATCTCATAAGAGGCGCTCCCGGAGCCTATTATCACAGCGGCCCTCAGTATAGTCACCTCCACCTCTCCTGAGCGGAGCTCCTCGGCCACCTCTATCCTGCTTCGAAGATGGGGTGATAGCCTGGCGGCTACATCCCCCAGCCCGCCGAGGTAAATTATCCTGCTTACATTCTGCCTCTCGGCGGCCCTTCTGAAGTTCGAAGCTGCCTCCCTGTCCGCCCTTGCGAACTTCTCCGGCCCCAGAAGGAGTGAATGTATCAGGTAATAGGCCGCCGTTACACCTTCCAGGGCTGCGTCCAGGGTCTTTTCCTTCATGGCGTCGGCTACAGCAACCTCACACCCGGGAAACTGCTTTTCATACTCAGGCAGGTACGACCTTACCATTATCCTGACCCGGTAACCCCTGGCCAGAAGCTCCGGCACCAGCCTTCCGCCTATATACCCGCTGGCCCCGGTAACCAGCACAGTCCCTATCTCCGGAACCGGATCGGATGGAAGGTCGTGGCAGAACAGCTGGTTCCAATCATCCAGGTTGTTTTCTTCCGGTCTCATTTCTCCCCCGATACTGATCAATCTCTGAACTCCGGCGGCATTTTAAGTTCATTATAACATTATTATCCGATCCTTTTAGTCATTTTTGATTTGAGTTGCAAGGCCGGCCAGGGTAGGTTTTAATAAAGGATAGATTTAAAAGGGGGATGATACCATGGATACTTCACCCAGAATAACCGATCACAGCTGGGGCAGGATAGAAGTGGAAGGGCTGGGAGAAGGAAAGGATTTTATCCTCTACCCCGGCGGAGGCAAACCATGGGACTGGAACGAGACCGGAACCTCTCACCAGGGAGGGATCCAGCCCGCTGAGATCGAATTCCTGCTGGATAAGGGCTCAGAGATAATAATCCTGTCCAGGGGAGTCAACGGCAGGCTGACCATCTCCGGCGAAGCGGCCGATCTGCTGGAAAGCTCCGGGGTCGAATACATCATCCTCAGGACTGATGAAGCCATCAGCGAGTATAACCGGCTGGCCGGCGACAAGAAAGTGGGAGGATTGTTCCACTCTACATGCTGAGAGGGTAACGCCTCCTAAAAATATCAGCAGCTGCATTTCTTGCTCATCAGGCCCTGATGTAAATAAAGGGTTTGCATAATTACATTTTGAACAAAAATCCGGGGCACAACTATATCCAGGATTTTCTGATGTGAACTACTGATTTCAGCCTTTGTTGATTTATCAATGTCTTTATTAAACCAGGGAAAGTTTTGATTGATACTGTATATTAATACAAAAGAGAATCAGTCGTTAGAAACAGCCGAAAAAAACGCAAGATAATCCGCCCGGGCATATACTACATTAGGATCATTCCTGTAAAGCCGTTCCGCTTCTTTAACGTCCGTTTCTGATGATACATGCACCAGTACGGTTCGCCTGAATTTACGACTTATTTTTATTTTCATTACTCCAAGATCGCTGCTTATATCATCCACAGAAGCTATCCCCGTAATTTCATCCGGGACCAATTCGCCTCCCTGCAGGTCTGTCAGATTGGAATGATTATAGGCGTATTCAGTGAATCTGACTCTAATGTGGGCGATTATGTAAGGACGAGTCTCTGTTTCATTATTTGTGGGCTTATTCTGACCCGGAGATGTTCCTGCCGGTACCGTATAACAGCTGAATGACGGAAGTACAAATAACAGAACTAAATAAGCCGGTATAATTGATTTAAGCTTCTTGCTTCCCCGTCCGCTCATTGGCTATTTCCTTTTGACTCAATTATACAGTAATAGATATCTATAAAACCAGGAAAAACCCGCTTACCTTTTTGTCATAAAACCCGGTTCTGATAAGTCTAAACCGGGAAAAAGAAATAATCCGAACATCGGTTCGAATTCATTGAACTGGTGGAGGCGGCGGGAATCGAACCCGCGTCCGAAAATACCGCAGCAAGGCTTCTACGTGCGTAGCCTACTGTATAATGATTCGCCTTGCAGGCGCTCCAGCAGGCGGAAAACCTGAAGGCTAGCTCCCATGAGTTTCGCCTGCAGGCCGGGAGCCGGACTGCAGACTAGCTATCAGTAAACGACGCTCGACATTCACCCCTGACAGCTCAGGAGAAGCGAACGAGCTGCTTTTTTAAGCAGCCAATGCCAAGTTATCGTTGGCAATTGAAGTTTGCCACATTTTTACGAGGTTGCGGCAGCCTCGGCACGCTTACCTTACGTCATCTATCTCCGTCGAATCCGTTCGCCCCCAATAAACGCTTACGTTACTAATATAGTAAGAAACGGGATAAAAGTAAAGGGGGGGCGGGTGCTGTTTCGTCAGTCGCACTTCATCTTTTATTTGATTTTGCCGGTTATAATAATTAAACTTACAGTTAATTAACAGCCACCAGACAACTTAAATTATGCGGGAGGATTCAATGAAGAGGTTCTATTCTGTAGTTGCGGCCGTTCTTCTTCTGGCCGTATCTGTTACCGCGGCTGAGCTGCCCTATCTGGACAAGCTGCCGCCTGTTATCGAAAGAGACAAGTTCTTCGGCGACCCTGAGATATCGGGAGCCCAGCTTTCTCCGAACGGAGAGTTTTTGAGCTTCAGAAAACCTTACAACGATGTAATCAATATATGGGTAAAGAAACGGGGAGAGCCGTTCGAGAATGCCTACCCGGTGACCGCTGATACCGACCGGCCGGTGAGGGGATATTTCTGGAGCTATGACAGCAGGTATATCCTCTACGTCCAGGATAAGGGAGGTAACGAGAACTTCCACATCTACGCTGTTGACCCCCTGGCAGACCCTGAAGAGGGGATGGATGTTCCCGAGGCCCGTGACCTGACCCCCATGGACAGTATCAGAGCGGCTATCTACTCGGTCCCGGACGATCCGCCCAATATGATCTATATCGGGCTCAACGACCGTGACCAGCGCTATCACGACCTCTACAAGCTCAACATAGACACAGGCGAACGGACCCTGATAAGGGAGAATACCGAGAAAGTAGCCAGCTGGGTCTTCGACCAGGACGGCAACCTGCGCCTGGCTACCAGGCAGACCGCCGACGGTGGAACTGAGATTTTCCGTATCGATGGCGACAGGCTGGTGTCCATCTATACCGTCAACAATAAGGAAAGCGCCAACCCCATTGCATTCCACGAGAATGGCGAATGGTTCTACATGACCACCAACAAGGGAGAGGATGTGAACCTTTCCAGACTGGTCCTGTTCAACCCTCAGACCAGAGAAGAGAAGTTCGTGGAATCCGACCCGGAGGGCGAGGTCGATTTCGGAGGAGCGGTATTCTCCGAGAGAACCAACGAAATCATCGCCACATACTATGTTGGCGACCGGCTGCGTATCTATTTCAAGGATTACAAGTTCAAGCGGGCCTACAAGAGGCTGAAGCATCAGATACCCGACGGCGACATATATATGGGTTCGATGACCAATGATGACCGGTACTGGCTGGTGGCGGTAACCAGCGATACAGACCCGGGAGCGAGATACCTCTATGACATGAGAAGGGATAAGGTGAAGCTTCTTTACAGGGGCAGGCCGGAACTTCCCCGGGAATACCTGGCGGAGATGAAACCGATAACCTACAGTGCCAGGGACGGACTGACCATTCACGCCTACCTGACCCTTCCGAAAAATGTGGAGGACGAAGATGTCGCACTGGTAGTGAACCCGCACGGCGGCCCCTGGGCTAGAGACCGCTGGGGCTACAACCCGTATGCCCAGTTCCTGGCCAACAGAGGTTACGCTGTGCTCCAGATAAACTTCCGCGGATCGACCGGTTACGGGAAGAATTTCCTCAATGCCGGCAAGAGGGAGTGGGGCGACGCGATGCAGGACGATATCACAGACGGCATCAAGTACCTTATCAATGAGGGAATAGTTAATCCTGACAAGGTTGCCATCTTCGGAGGTTCATACGGCGGGTATGCCACCCTTGCCGGGCTGGCCTTCACCCCCGACCTGTACGCCGCCGGGGTGGATTACGTTGGAGTTTCCAACCTGATTACACTCCTCAAATCGATTCCGCCGTACTGGGAAACCGCACGGAATTTCTTCAACGAGCATGTGGGCGACCCTGACGACCCGGAAGACGTGGAGAGAATGAAACGTCAGTCACCGCTGTTCAGCGCCGAGAAGATCAAGGCACCCCTGCTGGTGGTGCAGGGAGCGAACGACCCCCGCGTAAAGAAAGCGGAGTCAGACCAGATAGTAGTTGCCATGAGAGACCTGGGGAGGGATGTCGAATATATCGTGGCCCCCGACGAGGGACACGGCTTTGCCGGTGAAGAGAACCGGATGGCCTTCGTGGTCGCCATGGAGAGGTTCCTTGCCGAGCACCTGGGCGGCCGTTATCAGGAATCGGTAAAACCGGAAATAGAAGAGAAGCTGGCGGAGATTACGGTCCCGGTCGAAAGCGTCAAGATGCCAGAAGCTCCGGAAGGGCTGGAAGAGGCCAGGGAAGCAGGCTTCCCGGAATTCGATGCCGGCAAGATGCGGGAATCCAGTATGAAGTTTGCCCTGAATATCAATATGTCCGGTCAGGAGATAGCCATGAGCGGCTCCGAGGAGATAAAGCAGGCAACCTTCAGAGATATGCCAACCTGGCATATCAAGAGCTCTCAGAAATCACCGATGATGACCATCGAGAGCGAACTCTATCTGGACCGCTCCAATCTGCACCCGGTCCACGCGAAGATAAAGCAGGGACCGGTGCTTGTAGAGATCGACTACGGCAATAACGAGATCTCCGGCAAAATAAACATGCAGGGTAACGATATCCCGATTCAGAAGGAGCTGGATGGACCGGTACTGGGATCCTCTCAGCTGGAAGCGGTGATGCATACCCTTCCCCTTGAGAAAGGGTTCAAGACCAATTACCGGACCTTCGACCTCAGGAGCCAGAACACTCAGCTGTACTCCCTGGAAGTAACCGGGACCGAGAAGGTTACTGTCCCGGCAGGCGAGTTCGAGACCTACCGGGTGGAGACCAGATCACTTGATGGCGGGGAAGGAGACGGCGTCTATTACGTAAGCATGGACGGGGGCTGGCTGGTTAAGGCAGAACTCAACCTGCCGGCGGCATCCGGAGGCGGGACTGCGGTCCTGGAAGCTGAGTCGATGGAATAAGACCAAAGAGATGACATCAAACTTAAAGGCGGGGGCGGATCCTGATCCGGCCCCCGCTTTCTTTATTGAAACAGTTTTTGAACAGCCAGCTGACTGCCCCTAACCCCAGCTGTACATGGCAAGCCGGCGCTGGTATTTTGATTTTACTCTGTCCCGGAGCTTCTCCATATCATTTTCTGATATCTGCAGAATATCAATAACAGTCCGGTCCATCCTGTAACACATACAGTCTGAGCCGGTAGAGACACCTATCTCCATCGCCAGTATATCGCCCAGGTGTACCGCCGACACTATATCCCTGCCCGGACGTTCAGCCAGGGAGGGGTGATGGTGGCACCGGATGGACTCTACAAGCGCCTCCGGCAACTTCCAGTTCTCTGCCAGAAGGGCCCCCACCTCGCAATGGTCGGTACCGAGGATAGACCTCTCCAGGGCGAGGTAATCGTTTACCGTACTTTCATCAAGCTTGCGGCTGAGAACCTCCTCATGTCCACTCATATGCTCTGAAATAAGCACCTTTCCCACGTCATGAAGAATCCCCGCAGTAAAGGATGTCTCGGTATCTATCGCCTTGCCGCAACCGGCAACTTCCGAAGCAGCTATGGCGGTGGCGAAACTGTGCTTCCACAGCGATTGCCCGCCCCCGCCGTACCCGGCGAGCTTCCGGTCAAAGAATTTCCCGGAGAAAGATCTGATAGCGGTACTTACCACCATGTTCTTCCCCAGGATGGTTACCGCCTCTTTTACCGAAGTAATTTCCCGGTTCTGGGCGGCATAGGCTGAATTGGCAACCTTGAGTATACTGGCTGTGAGGCTGGGATCGCTCTCTATTATTGCTGAAAACTCCCGGGTGAAATACTTGTTGCTGTTGGATATTTCCATCAGGTGAACGATACTCTCCGGCATGGGAGGTATTTCCCTGATCCTCTCCAGCATTTTTTCGATTTCAACCGCAGGCAACCCGGATTCCCCCTTGCCCAGTAGCGAGTCCGTACTGTCAGATCTCATATATACACTTAGAAATATTATCGTTTGAACCGGGCAGAAATTAAGGAATATATTGAGATATGCCGGCTTAATAATACAGATAAACATTCACGGGAGGACAATCCGGGCCCGCTTCCTGTTACCCCGGGTTATTTTAAAGGGTAATTGTCCTAAAAAAGACTGCACAGGGCCACAATCCCCAGCACGACAAGTGCGATCAGAAGCAGTGGTGACAGCACGCCCAGGATTCCCACCCCGAAGAATGCACCCAGCACTCCCAGGATAATCCCTACGACAGCCGCCACGATCCCGAAAACAATGCCAATAGCGCCCAGAATTATGCTTCCGGCAATCTTCAGTATCTGCCATCCCAGAAACAGGGAGGCAAACCCGATCAGAAATAATACCAGAACCGCTTTCATCATTAACCTTCCTTACTCTGGTTCGTACTATCTTAATACGGAAGAGGTAAAAATTTGTTTCAGGGAAAAGAACAGAGGGGGCTGCCTTTCGGCGGCCCCCTCTACCGGTGCGGGCTCCAGTTGTTTTATTCTCGGTCATTCCCGATCCCGGGTATCAATTCTTCTCCGGCGCATCCGGGATATCGGGCAGCTCGGGTTCTTCCTCATCTATCTTATTCATCAGGTAATCTATTGCCTTCTGCAGCTGGGGGTCCTCTCCCCGAACTGCTTCCTCGGGCATTATTTCCACTTCTATATCCGGGTATACCCCCACATTCTCAACCCCCCAGTCACCGGACATCTCGTAGAATCCGATCGTCGGAACGGTAACCATACCGCCGTCGAGAAGAGGTATACTCCTGTTCATGCCTACCAGGCCTCCCCAGGTCCTTTTTCCGATAAGCGGGCCCAATCCGGCCTGCTTGAAATAGTAGGGGAAGGCGTCTCCGCCGGAACCTGAATACTGGTTTATCAGCATTGCCAGGTGCCCTTCAGAAGCGGAGCGCGGGAACTTGCCCGGCTTGCCGTAGCGCTGGGCCCACATGCTGGTGACCTTTCTGCCCAGTCTCTCCACGAAAATAGTCGGTATCCACCCGCCGCTGTTGTAGCGCTCGTCAATTATCAGACCGTCCAGGTTGGTCTGAGGATAGTAACCGCGGGCGAATTCCTGAAGTCCCCAGACATTGGTGTTCGGTACATGCAGGTAGCCGATCTTTCCGTCAGACTCTTCCATGACCTTCCTGCGGTTGCTTTCCACCCAGTTGTGGTAGCGAAGGAAAAGGTCATTGCGGGTGGGTACTACGGTATACTCCCTGGCATCATTTCCTTCGGGGTTGTCGGCGACCTTAATCTCTACCTGCTTCCCCGCCTGGTTTTCGAAGAAAGCGTAGAGATTGTCAGGGTATTTGACATCCCTGCCGTTAACGGAAATCAGGTAATCACCCTCTTTGACGTCGATCCCGGGCTGGACCAATGGGGCCAGGTAACGCTTGTCCCAGTTTCTTCCCTGGTAGATGGACGAGAACCTGTACCGATCGCCATCCACGTCGAAATCGGCCCCCAGAAGCCCAACTCCAACACGCTCTCCGCGGGGCCGGTCTCCCCCGCCAACGTAGGCGTGGCCCACCACCAGTTCGGCGATCATCTCTCCTATCACATAATTAAGATCTTCCCTGCTGGTAAGGTGGGGTAGAAGGTCTTCGTATTTATCCCTGATATCCTTCCAGTCCACCCCGTGCATGTTCTTCACGTAGAAGAAGTCCCGCTCCATCCTCCATGCTTCATGGAAGATCTGTTCCCATTCACAGGGAGGACATATCTTCATCTCGAGAGCTGTATCTATTGATCCGTCACCAACATTCTTGCCCGGCTGGATATCGATAATCCCGTACTTGCCCATCGCGCTGTAGAGAAGCTTCTTCCCGTCCGCGGAGACATCAACTCCGTTTACCCCCGCTATCACAGTCTTGACCTCTCTATCCTTTATATCGTAGTACTTCAGGGTGGCGGTTGCCATCCTGCCATTTGAGCCCACCAGGGGAACCGAGATCTCCGCGAAGAGAATCTTGCCATCCAGCGGGATCACCCCGGCAAAATTGCCGCTCCCTACCGGAAGGCCAACGATCCTGCTCCTGATACCTTCAAAATCAATTTCCAGTCCCTTGTCTTCTTCCTCACCGCCATTTTCCTCTTCCTTTCCATTTTCTTCCTTCTCATCACCCTCATCCTCTTTAACTTCCACCTCGTCACTCTCGGGCGCAAGAAGCGACGGGACATCCTTCTGAAGTGAAATCGCGCAGAGGTTGGTGTTCATGTCGAACAGGTAATTGAACTCCCTGGTCCCTCCCAGCTTGAACTTCAGCATCCTGTCAGAGAGGAAGAATATATACTTGCCGTCCGGGCCGAATACCGGGTCGAAATCATTATAAAAATCATTGGTCACCCTGGTCGATTTGCCGCTATCCACGGAATAAACGAATACGGAACCGTAACCGTTACTGCCCCGTTTTATATAAGTTACCCACTTGCTGTCAGCCGACCAGGAATAATCGTTAATATCCCCCCAGTCATCCTGAGCGATCTTTTTGATCTTTCCATCTTCCGCGTCTACAAGATAGAGGCTGAAGGTCTGGTCGTGATAGAGCATCTTTCTGCTGTCGGGAGACCAGATGAGATCAAAGGGGTAATTTCTGACACCTCTGGTCAATCGCCTGGCCTCTTCGCTTCCGTCAGGGTTCTGCAGATAGATCTCATACTCTCCACTTC
>WJIX01000246.1 GCA_014730075.1 bacterium
CCCCAGGGAGAGGCTTAAGAAACTGGGCAACCGGCTTCTGTCAACTCTTACCATAAAGGATATGAAAGAGGCAATAGCGGATGTGTTATCCGAACTTTTCGAAGCGGCCAACCCCGAGATTCTGCTGAAGGATGAGATCAGGTCATTCGTGGAAGAGGAATATATGGAGAGGATGGAGAAGGTTTTCTCGGCCAGGGGCGAACCGGTCAGAAAGCTCGATTTCATCGAAGCGATGGGGTTTGAGCGGCCCCGGGGCTGGACCCTGCTGGGGCCATCGGAAAGTGAGATCGAGAAAGCGGTCATCAGCCTTCCGGCCGGTTTGAGAAGGATCGCCTCCTTCGAGCTGATTGTCCCGGTGGTCCGTGATGATTCCTGTTCAGCGCTCCTTCTGCTGGGAGTTCACGAGGAGAGGGGGAAATATACCGCCGAGGAGATAACCCTGCTCTCCATGCTGTCCAACCAGATAGCTTCGGCTCTTTCCCGGATAGAGCTCCTGGATGAGGTGGTGGAGAAGAGGGTCATGGAGGAGGAGCTGAATATCGCCCGTGAGATTCAGCAGAACCTTCTGCCTTCTGCCCCTCCCCAGCTGGACCGGTATGAGGTTTCATCGGTCAGTGTACCCAGCAAACAGGTGGGTGGAGATTACTTCGACTACCTGGTGGATGAAGAGGTATTTGCCTTCGTAGTGGCTGATGTGGCTGGCAAGGGGGTTCCCGCTTCCCTGCTGATGGCCTCTCTTCAGGCCAGTATCAGGTCCATGAAGGAGAAAAAGAACAAGCCGGTGGCTATCCTGGAGGGCCTCAATGACGTAATGTGCGACGTTATGGCCATAGACAAGTTCGCCACCATGTTCTACGGGTGCATACAGCTTGGCAGGAACAGGCTGGTCTACAGTAACGCAGGACATTTCTTCCCTGTAATTGTCAGCGCAGAAGGGGATATCAAGCAGCTGGATTACAGCGGACTGGTGCTGGGGGTTCAGAGGGAGTTCAGCTACAGGACACTGAAGCAGAAGATGAACCCGGGGGACATGCTGGTAATTACAACAGATGGCGTTATCGAAGCTGAGGATGACAGGGGGGACCTGTATGGCGAAGAGAGGCTGCATTCCTTTCTTTCCGGTATGGCGGGGCGGTCCGCACGGGAGGTAAGAGATGCCATTGCCAGGGAGGTGGCGCGGTTCTCCGCCCCTGGCAGCGCCCGTGATGACATGACCATCATGGTAATAAGGAGAAATGAGTAGTACTATGTCCTCAGATGATGACGGAACGGCAAAAAGGGTGCTGGGTGTGGATCCCGGAGGGAGCAGGACCGGCCTGGCGGTAAGCGATCCCCTGGGGATAACCGCTCAGGGCCTGGAAACTCTGGTGGAGAAGGATCAGAACCAGGTTGTCCGGTATCTGGCGGGCCTGGTTGATGAATATGGCGTGGAGACAGTGGTGATAGGAATGCCTCTATCGCTGGGGGGTGAAGAGATCGAGCCTTCCGGAAGATCCCGTCTGCTCAAGAAGAAGCTTGAGGAGATAAGGGATGTGAAGGTAGTCTTGATGGATGAGAGGATGACCAGCCTGGAATCAGAGAGAGTCCTCAGGAAGGCGGGGCGGGTCAGGAACAGACAGGCCGTTGACAAACTGGCCGCCGTGCTTATTCTTCAGAGCTATCTGGATGGAGAGTTCGAATGAAATTCTACCGGGCAATAATAATATTCCTGGTCTCGGGCCTGTTTCTCTTCTCCGCCTATATCGCTCTTCTGTATTACGAGAGCGGCAAGGGGGAAACCCCCGTGCTGGTAAAGGTCCGCCCGGGTGATTCCTTCGCCGATATCAAGTCGCGTCTTGAGCGGAAAGGGGTGCTGGAGCACCCGGATATTTTCAGATGGGCCGCCTACCTTATGAACAAGGAGCGAAAGATAAGAGTGGGGGAGTACCGGTTCGCCGGCAGCGAGAGTGTATCGTCCATACTGGCGAAACTCACCGGCGGGGTGGTGGAATACCGCAAGGTGGTGATCCCGGAGGGGCTGCTCCTTACCGAGATTGCCTCGGTGGTAGCCAGGGAGACAGGGATAGATTCAGTCAGGTTCATGAAGCTTGCCTCCAACCGCACTTTCATAGACAGCCTTGGATTTGATACAAAAACCCTGGAGGGTTACCTGTTCCCCGATACCTACCTGGTTACCTGGCCTTTCATCGGCAGGGGGATCATCGGGCAGATGGCGCAGAGATTTCGGGATGTCTATGCGAGGGAGGCCAGCGCGGCGGCCGATTCGGCGGATATGACCCGCAGGGAGGTAGTTACACTGGCATCCATAATCCAGGCGGAGGCAAGAGGGACCGAAGAGATGCCCAAGATTTCAGCGGTCTATCATAACCGCCTCGGCAAAGGTATGAGACTGGAGGCGGATCCCACGGTGGCCTACGCGCTGGGTGGTGTCAGAAGAAAGCTATGGTATAAGGACCTGGAGGTAGATTCACCATACAACACCTACAGGTACCGGGGGCTTCCCCCCGGGCCTATCTGCAGCCCGGGGAGGGAAGCGTTGTCGGCGGCGGTCAGACCTGAGCCAGGTTTCGATGCCTATTATTTCGTGGCGGATGGTACCGGGGGCCATGTGTTCAGCAGGACCCTCAGCCAGCATAACCGGGCCAGGAGAAAGATAAAAAGGGGTGAATTTGACGGTGGTGGAAGAACGGAGTGACAGCTTGAATGAGAACAGCGCACTCAAGGAGCTAAAGGAGATCATCCGGGGTTATGGCGACAGGGTTGCGGTTGCGTTCTCCGGTGGGACCGATTCTTCATTCCTGCTGGCCGTGGCAATGGATTCGGTGGAGGAAGTCCTGGCA
>WJIX01000247.1 GCA_014730075.1 bacterium
ATCATCGGTTATAACCACCCCCTCAAAGCCGAGCGCCGACCTGAGATAATCGATCACCGGCCGATCCAATGAGGATGGAATACCACTTTCTCCCACCTCCAGGTGCCCGGTCATTACCATATCCGCTCCCGCCTCGATACCATTCCGGAAGGGGATGGCAGCGATTCGGCCATTCTCGGTGGAGAGCCCGGGCGCCTCCGGAAGAGCAAGGTGCGAATCTGTTCCAGTACCGCCATGACCGGGGAAATGCTTGAGGCAGGTCAGCAGGCCTGCCCTTCTGAATTCTTCTACTTCCTCAGCCACCAGTCTTCCAACTTCACCGGCGGAACCCGGGAAAGCCCTGGTTCCTATTACGGGATTTTCCGGATTTGAATTTATATCAGCTAGCGGGCCGAGCAGGGTGTCAACTCCAAGGCACCTCATCCTCGATGCCGTCTCTCTGTAAACTTCTCTTCTCAGCTCACCGCTTTCAACCCTTCCCATTGCAAACTGAGAGGGCGGCACTCCCGCCCCGTCGGCCAGCACCGATATCATCCCTCCCTCATGATCGGCCATTATCAGCAGATCCGGATTTATTCCACTGAGCTCTGATGTCAGCTTTCTGAGCTGTCTGGCATCTTCAACATTTCTGGCAAACAGAATTATGCCCGCAGGGGGATATTCCTTAATCAGCCCAATCTCTTCTTCGGAAAGATATGGCCCGCTTATGCCGGCCACCGAATGCCGCCAGAATTTCAGATGCAGAGATTCATTCATTGAACTATCCGGCCACTAGCCCGTAAATCAATAATACCGATTGATATTGACTCCGGGGTAATAATGCTTAACAATCTCCTCGGCGCTGTACCCCTCACGGGACATCTCAATGGCCCCCGACTGGCAAAGCCCCACGCCATGGCCGTTACCCCCACCAAGCACATTCAATTCCCTCACCGCCCCGTTTTTCTTTACTATTTCCAGCTTCAGCAGGGTGCTCTTCAGTATCGGCCCGGAGGCAGATTCAGGCCTGAGGACCCAGCGGATGCGGTCCCCCCGTACCATGTAGCTGCCTGAATCGGTAATAAAGGTCAACGATTTAATCCTGCCGTCCCGGGAGTGTTCCCCCTGCCTTATATCCAGAATCCTCTGGAATGGTTTTACATCATCCTCACAGAGATCCGGCAGGGTCCGCCGGAGAATCTCTGCCAGTCTGTCCCCGCTCCATCTTACCCTCCACCGGAAATGCCTCGATCCGCGGCAGAACGAACTGGTCTTGCCCGCGCCGGAATCCCGGACACCCCTGAGAAAATGGAAAGGTTTCTTCCAGGGCCAGTTCGATCGTATATCGGCGGTATGCCCCCCGCAACAGGACGAATAATAGGTCCGGGCAGGCCTTCCTTTCCATGTAATCACCTTTCCACGGGTATCATTCACCGCCCTGGTAGCTGGAGGGTATTCTCCGGAAACCCCCCGGTATACCTGGTCCATTATGGTTGCCCTCAGGTCGAAGTACCTTCTCCTGGTCTCATGCAGTTTACTCAGAGCATACGATCTGGAGGCAAGCGCCTGTGCGCGGTATGCGGCGGTGCATCTACCCTTGAGGTACCCTATCTCAGAGGGGAGAACACCCCGGAGGTAATCATCAATACCTATGTAATTTACAGCTGATATTCCGCTGCCCCCTTCTGCAGTCAGCAGAATCCTTCCCCGGTACCCGGTTCCGTTTATTTCAATATATCCACCCCCGCGGGGTTTGAGCATTACCCGGTGCGACCGTAAAACCTGTTTTCCCTTATCCTCCAGGCAGACCTGCCCTCCGCTTCCGCGGGCCTTCAGAATCCCTGAGCCTCCATACCCTCCCAGGTTACTGCCTGCCCCTACACCTCCCGCTATCACATACTCCGAGGAGATCTCTATTTCACCCGCGTTTTCGACTACCAGCACCCTTACATCGGTAATTTCTCTCTCCAGGGAAGGGATTGGCGTCTTCCTGTAGACCACATCCTCCTTGGCGCATGACTGGTACAGCAGCGCCATCGGCAGGAGCGCCAGGGTAATGACTGCCCTTGAGAACCTTCTCATCTGTTCTCCCCCCTGTCCGGTTCCGGCGATAAACTGTGAAAATAAGAAAGATTGATTCTACCGGGATGGAAGATAGAATTCACCATTGAAAACAATATCCATTCTTTCTTCCGCGGCTGGTGCCGCGGCTGCCCCCGGACCGGAATCCGCTGCCTGCCTGAGAATCCTGGCCCAGCTCCGGTTTCGGAACGATTCATTTGCAAACAGGGCAACTCCCAACGCTTCCCTGGCTTCATCCTCAAATTCGATCTCCTCAATCATCTCGGCAACCAGGGTCCTGAATACTGATTCTTCCACGGGGAGCGAGGTCTTGACTGAATCACCCATATCTATACTGAAACGGCTTATCACAATATTATCTATCATCTCGCTGAAATCCGCGGGGTCCATGGGGAATTCGTGCCCCTTCACCTCCATCTGTTTCAGACCAACCAGGTCAATATCCTCCGGGAGAAGATCAATCTCGTCGAAGATCTGTCCGTACAGGGAACTGAGGTGATGGAGGAATAGAAAGTTAACCCCGGCAACATCCTCTACGCTGAGGCCTTCCCCACTGTCAACTGTCTTTAACATCTTTACCAGTTCACCGGGCATTTCCCTGCTGGTATAATACTCCAGGTCGCATACGGTATCCGCTCCGTTTCCCTCCAGCCGGGTGATTATGGCCCCGGCTTTCCCCGAAATGTTACCCGGCTCTATACCCACGATCTTTACGGATTCTTTTTTGAAAAGCCCTTCCAGATCATTCATTACAGATATACCTCCAAAAAGAAATCCACTTCCTGGGCCAATTATCGGAGCAATCAAATCTTATTGCAAGGAATATTTGTCCGGCAGGTAGAGGAGAGTTATTCCAACTTTACTATCCTGCCCTCAAGAGAAACGGTCTTCCCCGGAAGAGCCAGCTCGAGCATGTAGATATAAGTCCCGTTGGCCACCCTGTTCCCCGCCATATCAGTACCGTCCCAGTAGAGATGGCCCGGATCGTCGAAAGGAGATGGGTACAGCCTGTCAGCTGGAATCTGCAGCTTTCTTATGAGTTTCCCGCTGACATTGTAGATATTGATTCTTCCCCGGTCCGCTCTCCCGGCCAGAGTAAAGAATATATTTGTCCCCCCGGTAAATGGATTCGGGAAACAGAAGGTATCGAATGTGAACTCCCCGGAACCTACGCTGAATTCCATCCTGGCGCTGAAATCGCCTGAGGAGGCCGATATGGAGTGTCCCCCCGGCGAGAAAGCCCATGAAAAGGTCCCCGCCCACAGGGTGGAATCTCCCTGCTGGGGAACCATCACGATTTCTGATAGACTGGACCCGTCTATCATGACCTGCGGTGGGTCCGTGAGATAAACGGGAAAGCGGGCTTCCAGCCTGAACTCCCCTCCCTCCAGCAGATCAGTATTTCCTGATATCTCCACTTCCTGTCCATTATTCATATAGAACAGCCTGACGCCTGGCCGACCCAGGTATACCGTTTTACTGGCCAGTTCCACCCCCTGAGGAGACAGGGCCGCGAACTGAAACTCGCTCTCATCGAAACTGATGGTGTAATCATCAAGATCCGCGCGGTATCCTCTCGCGTAGGTAAGCCCGGCGTCGTTAACGGGAGTGATCTCCAGGCTGTCTGTCCAGTCCTCTCCCTCAACGCTCAGGCTAACCCCCCCCAGAGCTATCAGATCATTCACGGTAAATCTGAGGTCGCACTGGTTGGAGGAGTTACCCGATATCAGGGTATCCCCCGCCAGGTCCTCCCAGCCCTCTCCCCAGTCTGCCTGGACCTTCATAACAGGCGGCCCGGAATCGATATTGAGCATGGGGTCACCGAAGAGAACATGCCTGAAGCTCTGCTCAGCACCATAACTTCTTGTATTTATGTGTTCTATCTCCGCCGCGGTGAAAAGCTCTCCCAGTATCCACCTGGCCCCGGTCTGCTGATATCCCGGCGGCATTGAATCAGATGGAGGATCGGTATAAATCACCTCGAAGATGGTCTCGCACATCCGGTTGTTCTTTATCAGGTCCTCGTAGGCACTACTGGCGTATGAGGCTACCGCCCCCGCTCCACTCCTTAACATCAGCTGCTCTGTTATGCAATCCCCGTTAGGGCCGCAGAAGGAGGCCTGGCTCAATTCCTTGAGATAGGCAAATTCGCTGATATGGCAGCCCATCCCTATATAAATATGGTTCCTGTTGCTGAAAAGCTCCCCCACGTCGGAATAACGTACAAACATGGAGAAACCCGACTCGGTAGTCATATTTACCCTGCTGGCGTGTCCCTGGAAGGCAAAAAAGAGGGCTCCTTCATTGAGCCTGTCCAGCAGATAGGGGGTAAAATATTCCCGGGTGGAATCTATTGCGATACTCTTGTTCTCGGCGGGCGTCGAACCGGTCTGGACACCATCGGTCCATTTGGAGAGATAGAGCTTCCGAATATTTATTCCCCCCGGGTAATAGGACTGCAGCTGAGAGGCAATCGATTCCATGCTTCCCTCGAAATTCTCCTCAGACGGGTGGTAATAGTAACTTGAACCTCCTCCCGACCAGGAATCATCGGCGAATAGTATCAGATTCCTCCTCCACTGCTCGTTGGCGGTGTCCTCTTCATACCTTCTCATCTTGAGG
>WJIX01000248.1 GCA_014730075.1 bacterium
AGGGAAAACCTCACGTACGGTTTGATGAGGGGAGACAGGAAACCGGGTATGGATACCGGGACTGAGGGCCCGCCCGAAAGGATGCGGGAATCGCCACCCGGGACCTGCAGCAACGGCGCCTGACTCCTACTCTACAGTGCGTGTCTCTTTTAGGAAGAAGTATTTAAAGGTTGACCCGGCCTCGAAGAATGATATCTCTTTGGGGTCGGGTCTTCTCTTTATGATGCAAATTCCTGGTATTTTCTAGACAATATAGATCCGGGTGGACTCCCGAATTATTCGTGGGTTAGTCTGGGAGTGTAAATCAACCAGGCCAGAGCCACATGGGTGTCCAAAAACACTAACAATGAAAGCAGCCCAGCCATGAAAGATCATATATGGGTTGGATTGGATGTGCACGTGGAATCTCTCACAGCGGCGATACTGGAGGGAGACAGAGAAGAGGCGGAAGTGATTAAGTTCAGCGGAGACCTGAACAGGGCGAGGAAGCTCTTCCGTAGACTATCCGAACGCGGGCCGGTAAGGGGATGCTACGAGGCATCTGGCGCCGGGTTCGTCCTTCACAGGAGACTCAAGAAAGACGGCTTCCACTGTGAGGTGATAGCGCCTTCGCTGATACCCAGGAAGCCCGGAGACAGGCGCAAATGCGACAGGTTTGGTGCAGTGATGCTGGCGAGGCTCTCTACATTAAGGATTGATGAATTATGAATATTGAAATATTATTAAAAAGTATGGAGGCGCTCAGCACCGCGTCATCGGGCTGTGGATTTCCATCCGCATTCTGTCCATCGCTGCGCGCCGGCCATCATGTGTCCGCAGCGGGAGGTAGGGCCTGCGAGCAAGCTTGCGGCCTCTCCCGCCGCTGATCTGCAGCTCGATGTTTGAGAAAACAAACTAAAGAGGGGAAAAGATGGCTAATTGTTATCAATGTAATCAGGATATCAGGTGGCGTTCAGGAATAAATCGCAGGGGACACCACGGATATATTTTTGATTGTCCACATTGTGGAGCTGAATGTTCAGAACATTTTCTTTCTAATATAGTTTACGTAGTACTAATGCTGCTGCCCTTATTGGGAGTCATCCTTATTTTAAAAAGAGATGTGGGCAAAATTGTGTTAGGTATTCTTATATGGGGAATTACATACGTCCCTTTATCCAGATATCTGTGGTGGAAATTCGCAGCAAAATTAACAAAACCATTTAGATTCAAATTGTTTTAATCAACTTATAAATCCACCTTCTTAGAAGGTGGTCGTTGAATTCGACTCGGTAATCAATCTGCGCCCTGTAAATGGTAACAGGAGCAGAGGGGTTGACAACCCTGAGTTGAGAGAAGAAATTAGCGCAATAGTCAACGGACTGGTAGAGCGATGAAAAGGCAGCATAAAACGCTGACGGAAGAACGCTGGGGCAGGTTCAGCCTGGCCGAGCAGATGGCAAATATCGGGAGTGAAGTCCACAGGGCGATCAACTGGAAGAATAAGGGTAACCAGGAATACTCCCGCCTGGCTTTCTACCGGGCGCTGGAGCTGATAGATCTGACCGTTGCCGTTCACAGAGAAAGTTATCCGCGTCTGAAGGAGATCCTTAGGGTAAGAGAGATGCTGGTTGATTTCCTCGCCGGAGACAACATATACAGTTCAACCGAGCAGCAGTGGGAGAACTATTTCTACAGCTTTACCTACCTGGCCAGAAAGAAACGGTGAGTGGTTTTCCAGGGCGGGCTCCTCCGGGTTGTAGACACCTTTTAATGTGCAACTATGCTCAATTATCTGAGGTGGCTGAGCCGTCTCCGGAGCTGCAGGCCTGTTCCCAAGAGAGCTGTGCGTACCGGACCTGGATATTGTATTTCAGCAAATTCTCCTGTTTATAGTAAGATAAATGAGGCAGCGATATTGGGACTGATCAGGAGTTAATTAAATGAAGAAAATATATGCCGGCGTTCTGCTGACTCTTCTCGCCTTCGTTTTTACCATAGGGCTGACCTTCGCCTCGGTGGAGATTCCCCGGCTGGCTGACGACCTGCTGGGAAATACCGGGAGCTTTCCCAACCTGGCTACCGGCCAGGACGAGATAACCGATTACAAGACAGAACTCTATATATCCCATTATAATATACGAATCATAGGGTATATCTCCCTGGCGCTTATCGTAGCCCTGATTGCAGCAGGATTTATCTTGGAAAAGAGAGGGCTGGCCTCACTGGGGGCGGTGGCCCTGTTCCTGCCCGCCTTCGGCCACTTCGCCTCCACCATGTTCTTCCTGGGAGGGCTGGCGTTCCTGAGGTTTCTCTGGCTGCCATTTCTAGATATCTCATTCAACATCATGAGGCTGGGGAATGTGATAGTACTGCCCTATGAATGGATAATGGATATCGCCTCCTGGGCGGGTTTTAATCTCTTGCGTGAACTCCCCTATATCATAACCGGGCTGGGGCTGTTCATCTTCCTTCTCGGGGTTCTGGCCTGGATGTACGGCCGCTGGCAGAAGAGAGATGTTGCCGATTTCTGGATATACCGGTTCTCCAGGCACCCCCAGTACCTGGGATGGATCATCTGGAGTTATGGAGTGCTGTTTTTGCCGGGCCCTAATATGAAGCAGTACGTCTCGATAGACAATACCCTCCCCTGGCTGATTACCGCCCTGGTAATAATCGGGGTGGCGATGCTGGAAGAGAGGAAGATGAAAAGAGAGCATGGAGCAGGGTATGAAGAGTTCAGAGCCGGCACCCCTTTCCTCTTTCCCCTGCCCCGGTTTATCAGGAATATATTCTCGCTGCCGGTTAAGATACTGTTCAGAAAAGATTACCCGGAAAGAAAGAGGGAGATAGTTTCCGTTATGGGCATCTACCTGGTTATCCTTATAGCTCTTTCCGTATGGACCAGCGGGATTATAGGAAAAGAAGAAACCGGACCGGACGATCCGGTCTCTGTTGAAAAGCTGAGCGGTATAATAAGAACCACCTCTAACCGAAACGATATCAGGCATTCAGCGGCAGCCCTTGCCGAAATTGGAGGAGCAGGGGTAGATTCTCTGATTGCGATGCTGGAGGATGATAATCAGTATATCCGCTGGTACTGCGCCCAGGCGCTTGGTTCCGTGCGCTCCGACCGGGTGGTTCAGCCGCTGGCGGAGCTGATGATCAATGAACCCTACTCCAGAGTTCAGGCTGCGGCTGCGGGAGCGCTGGGAAGAACCGGCTCGGAGAAGGCTGCAGAGCCGCTGATAGAGGCGCTTCAAAGACCAGAGCTTGGAATAATGAGCGCGGCTGCAAGGGCCCTGGGCAATCTCCGTGCGGAGGAAGCGTTCGAGCCGCTGGTAGAGGTTATGAAGATGGATGATGCTAACGTTACGGGATGGGCCGCGTGGGCGCTTGGGGAAATCGGAAATACCATGGCAATACAACCCCTTATAGAATATCTGGAGTCAGGAAGAGAATGTAACTGTTTTAAACTCGGTGAAGCCCTCCAGAAACTCGGCTCGGCAAGAGCGGAGGACGCATTCATAAAAGGTCTAAATGGTCAGAGTTGGTGGATCGCTACAGCTTGCGCAGAAGCTCTCGGCAGAACCGTTTCTGAGAAGGGGGAAAGGGCTTTGATCGAGACTCTGAAGGATGGGGGCGTCCGTCTCCGGAGGGCGGCTGTTCTGGCTCTGCGCAACTTTAAAGGTGAAGCGGTAACAGATGCCCTGCGGAAAGCAACCGGCGACACCGATATGGAGATACGGGTCTACGCCAGGGGGATACTGAAAGAGAGAGAGGGAGATTAAATATGGGAAAAGGGAATAACAGTAAAATCAGGGTTTTTCTTCTTATATCCATAGGTCTTACTCTCGCCTGCGGCATCATAACTTACTTTCTTTTCGATCAGCCGGTTGGAACCATTTTCAATACTTTTCTGCACCTGACCCTGGTGGGGCTGGTAGCTTATCTGGCCGCCACGGCGGTGATATCTTTCCGGAGAAGGACCGGCATGTTGATCATGAAGATAATCGGCTCAGTAGCGGCCGTTATTGCGGTCATCGTTGCTGTGGTTACAATTATCGCCAACATAAATTACCGGATCATCCCCGGGACCAGAATGAAAAACGACCTTTCAGCCGAAGAATTGATCCCCTCTTAACCTGCCGTTTGCTGAAATCTCATGACCGGTTTACACCCCTGGGCGATACTGCTATAATCTTCCCGGTTATGGAAAGACCAGGCTGGTGTGCTTATCCGGAGCTTGAATTAATGAAGAATCCGCACCGGAGAAAATATATCGTACAGGCAGCCGTCACGGCTGTATTTCTGATGGCAGGCCGTCATCTTATGGTGCTGGCGCACGAATGGACACACAGCACCGCGGCATGGCTGCTGGGCAGCAAGGGGAATCCCCTGGATATACATTACGGAGACTGGGCGCTCATGACCGTTAACGAGAATGTAAACTACGAGGCGCTTATCTCAGCGGGCAGAGGATCGGCCGCTTCGATTATAGCGATCAGCGCGCTTGCGGCCAACCTGCTGCTGTTTCTGCTCTGCGCCAGGGCGCTTTCACTGAAATACATCGGGAGGCGGGAATTGATATACAGCTTCATATTCTGGTTCGCGGTAATGAACATCGGCGAGCTGTTCAGTTACATTCCGATACGGACCTTCACCGGCGACCAGGGAGATATCGGCCACTTCACCCATGGTCTGGGGATTTCCCCCCTGGTTGTTTTCATCCCCGGCGTGCTGATAACAGCAGCC
Source organism: bacterium (assembly GCA_014730075.1). Classification (GTDB taxonomy): domain Bacteria; phylum Krumholzibacteriota; class Krumholzibacteriia; order Krumholzibacteriales; family WJIX01; genus WJIX01. Next base: position 4,735 of record WJIX01000248.1, read on the forward strand.
GGGCTATACCATCTGTTCGCGCGGGAAATGGACCGATTCCTCCGGGTTAATTCCCTGAAGGGAGCCGGGGCCCGGCGTATCTATACCGGGTTGACCATATTCGTGATCTTCTTCTGGTTTGGCTCCAGCGCTTTCTACGATTACGGTCCCGGCAGTGCCCGAAGTCTGTGGTCGCTGGCCTCCGCGTTAACCGGCATTGCCCTGTTCGCTGTCTTAATAAGATCAAAGGTCAGAACCGATCCTGTAAACCGGAAAGGTCACGAATGACAGGGCCGCTGGTTCTGGCGGTTGCCGTCGCTATGACCGTGATGGGCAAGAGGGGAGGCAATTTCTACGTGGTGATTTTCAAAATAGTGGGCGTCCCCATGCACGAAGCTGCCACAACCGGCCAGCCTTAAAAGTATATTCGCCTTCACCAAATGGATCGCCGATCTATTTATGGTATATATCGCGCTGCGCGGCAAAGGACTTTTCTGATACCAACTCAGAGCTTCCCCAAATCAGAGAACCCTCCTGGGAGTAGGAGGTGGGTCATCATATCTCTTCCCATTCCCGGCCGCTCAGAAAACAGACTTTGCCATCTCGACAGCGATTGTGGTAATATTCGCTTCAAATTCCTTATTCAATGATAATAGGCATGAAAATAATATTTCCAGGATATTTCGCGATTAAAGCAGATATGAAAGGCAGAGACTGAGTGTTCGGGTTTGAACATATACTGATACTGGCAGTGGTGCTGGGCGCTTTAATTCTTTTTGTTACCAACAAGCTTCGCGTCGATCTTGTGGCGCTTTGTGTCCTGGCTGTCCTGCTGATTGCAAAAATAATCAGGCCGGAACAGGCGCTATATGGTTTTGCCAATCCGGCCACCGGTACAGTTGCGGCGATGTTCGTATTAAGCGCAGGGCTGGCTCGCACCGGATTGGTGGAATGGTTGGCTCGATTTATTGATCGTATCGCCGGAAAGCCCCCGCACCAGCTGGTTTTCGTGCTGTGCGTGACAATAGGG
>WJIX01000249.1 GCA_014730075.1 bacterium
GCTTTGGCCCGGTCCAGGATCAATCCTTCCAGCTGATCCTGTGATATCAGGGAAGCAGCCCTGATCAGCCGCTCGCTGTCACCCGAAATTACCGAAACATGCAGGTAATTCCGCCTCCTCAAGGGAGAAGCATCATTGATGATACCCTGCTCCAGAATTCCCTCCAGCAGCGCGATGCTCTCACGCCTGAGCTTTCTCCTGTTATCATCATCCAGAAGCCCTCCCAGCAGCTCTGTTTCGATCTCCGGGATGAATGACTTTATCCTGTTCAGCCTCTCCATCTCGGAGAGGGTATCGCTACCGGCGATATTTTCAACGCTGGCAAAGAAATCTCTGAGGTCGCCGAGCAGCCTGCTTCCCGCCCCCATCCTCTTCCGGTATACCGGAGGGCAGTTGACTACCGCTTTAGCCCTGTTGGTCTGAATCTCCCTCTCGCTGAAGGGAACTACGAACTCGAAGGGTGCGATAACATCCGAATCTGCTATATCTCCTTCACTGTATCTAATCTCTCTTAATTTCCTGGTAGGTGGGAAAAACAGAATGGAAATTGCCAGAAAGATCAGAGCGTAGAAACCTGACAGCCTCCTCCAGTCAGAAAAGAAGCTCCTGACCCTGCCAAATCTCAGAAATTCCCACCGTGTAAATCCCCTGGATTTCTTTGCCCCGTTTGAATCCTGTTCAGGCATATTATGCCCTCCCTTCGGACTCCCGGGGAGCTTCCCCGCTATCATCCGGCGGGGATGCTCCCTTCCCCTCCGGTTCGTCTCCCCTACTCTTCACCATGCTGAAAGCCCTTATTATCCTCTTTACCAGCTGGTGCCTCACAACATCCTCTTCCGAAAAGAAAATAAAGCTGACTCCCGCCACACCGTCCAGAATCTCCTGTACCGCCACCAGGCCCGACTCTTCAGGTCCGGCCAGATCTATCTGGGTTATGTCCCCGGTTACTATCGCCTTCGAGTTAATACCAAGCCGTGTCAGAAACATCTTCATCTGCATCACTGTGCTGTTCTGGGCCTCGTCCAGGATTGCAAAGGAGTTGTTAAGCGTCCTGCCCCTCATGTAGGCCAGCGGAGCTATCTCCACCGCCCCTGTTTCGATCATGTGCTGAAGCTTCTCCAGTCCGATCATGGCGGTAAAGGAATCGAATATCGGCCTTAGATAGGGATCGATCTTCTCCTTCAGATCCCCCGGCAGAAATCCCAGTTTCTCCCCGGTCTCCACCACCGGCCTGGAAATGAATATTCTCTCTATTTCACCCCTCTTCAGAGCCTCCAGCGCTGAAGCTATAGCCAGGAAAGTCTTGCCGGTGCCGGCCGGTCCGATGGCGAACACCACATCGAATTCCCTGATTGCATCAACGTACTTCTTCTGCCTGGTGGTCTTCGGGGCTATAGCTTTTCTTCTGCGGGTAGAATAATAGACCACCGATTTTTTAAGATCATCTATCTTTTTTGATTCCTTCTTTCCACCCTCTATCACTCTGGTTATATCATCCCCGGTGAGCCGGTGTCCGCTCTCAACCAGTCCTATAAGGGTTTTGAAGATATCAGTCAGCCTCTCCAGCTTCTCCGCCTCACCCTTCAGGATCACCTCGCTTCCCCTCACCACAATGGCGCCGGGGAAGTATTCCTCCAGGATTTTGAGGTTGGCGTCATTGATCCCAAGAAGGTCGATGAGGTCAATCCCCTTAATCGAGAGAGCTCTCTTGTTCCCGCTATCATTCAATTATATCTGGTCCCCAATTAATATAAAACTCCTGGCCCAATGAATATTGAACCAAGAGTCAGTGTAACATTCTGGATTTTTACAGTCTTATTCAATTGCAGATTCTTCCCTCGGAATAACAAATTCCTGGTCGGGGAAGATTAAATCAGGGTCCTCTATCTTTGATCTGTTCGCTTCATATATCAGAGGCCACTTACGGTAGTTATCGTAAATTTCCCAGTATCCGGCAATCTTGGCCAGCCACTCATCCTTCTCCACCACATGCTTCCTGGGCCAGTTTCTCGGTATCTTGAGGGTCCAGCCGGCCAGCACCCAGTCTGGATCTTCGATCATTTTATAATTACTACGCCAGATACGGGGCCATTTCAGAGGATCCCCGTAAATCTCTTCGTACTGTGCCAGGTTCCAGAGGCATTCACCATATTTAAGGGTCCATTGCTTCGGCAGGCTTGCCAGCTGCTGCAGCTGTTTTGTATATTCTTCAACTTGGACGGAGAGTTCCGAATAAAGCCTCCTGTTGTCTCTCAACTCGTTGGTAAGTCTGGTAATATCCTCTTTGTTCGTGGAAGCTCTCTCGCTTGCTTCCTTAGATTCCCTCTGCAGCCTCTCCAGCTCCCGGGCCAGGTCCATGCAGTACTGCTCTCTATCTTCATCAGAGAGCTTCTGGTATTCTTCCCCCTCGTAATATTCGCCCTTGGTGATATCTATCGGCCTGGGTTCATATTTGCTGCATCCGGCCAGAATTGCCAGCACCAGTGGTAATAATATTGCCACGCTGAATAATTTCCTATTCAACACTGAATACTCCCCCGTTTCTGTTATCTGCATCATTCCCTTCCACTTCCCTATTTCAACTCCCTGATCTTCTTCAGGAGATCTTTCGGTTTGCCTTCAAGACGCGATATCCTGGTCTGTACCTCTTCCAGTTCCTTCTTCAGCTCTTCCACCTGCTTGTCGGTCTCCTGAGCTTCTTCCCTGTTGGTTTGGAGTTCCAGCCTGGTTTCATCAAGAGTTACCAGGCTTGTATCGCAGTAAGGTTTGGGGCCGCAGGATACGGTGAATACCAGGGAAGGACTCAGTAACAGCACCAGGATTAAAAACCTTCCGAATCTTCTCACTATCTCAATTCCTCCTTCTGGCAATTCTCTATCTCTAATCAAAGTTTACATTAATAACGGGATTGACCGATGTCAAGCAAAAAGCCTCATAATGTTAAGATCATACATGGCAAGAGTTGTGCCCGCAAGAGCTTATTATTCATTATTTTCAAGAGTCCTGGGCCTGATATTGAGCTCTTTCAGGATTTCCTCCTCAACCTCGGCCGGCGACCCTTCCATGAGAGAGGCAGCGTTCTGGGTCTTTGGAAAGGCAATATATTCTCTTATGGAGCTCCCTCCTCCCATAATCATGGCCAGCCTGTCAACTCCTATCGCTATTCCACCGTGGGGAGGGGCGCCATACTGGAAAGACTCCAGGAGGAAATCGAATTTTCTTTCCGCCTCATCACCTTCTATTCCGATAACCGAGAGCAGTTTCTCCTGAAGTTCTCTCTGATGCACCCTGATACTGCCTGAGCCAAGCTCCACCCCGTTGCATACCAGGTCATAGAGGTAACCCCTCACC
>WJIX01000250.1 GCA_014730075.1 bacterium
CCCTGGGATAGGTGACCGCCAGGGCAAAACCTACAGCTATTGCCGCGTCCACCGCGGTTCCCCCCTCTTCAAGTACTTTCACCCCCACCCGGGTGGCCTCTTCCGAGGCGGTGACTACCACCCCATCTCCGGAACAGCTTTTTGAGATTTCGCTGAGTTTATCCTGAGCGAAGGCATATGCTCCGGCAGGAGCAATAAGAACTATCAGGGCCAGCGTGAGAAAAATGTAAACAAGCCTTTTCACCATTATACTCCCATTAATCGTTTATGCCACTACGGAAAGTCTTATCAGAAGCGAATAATACCGCCTGATCCACCCCTCCGGAGGTGCTTTCCGGGGCAAGCCCAGGATATAATTATACATACTGCAGGCCCGTTTTAAAACCGTAAACTTACAGGTTCCATTCCAGGTTGCAGGGCAGCATAGACCACGGCAATTTCAGTAAACGGCATTTATCGACGGCACTGTTATTTTATTAATTCGGCATTCTCATCCACTTTCTTTCATATTTTTTCATTCCTCCGCTTATCTCAGGTGTTGCTGCAACTGCTGGCCTGGTCATGCGGAATAACAGCGGAGTCTGACAATATCTGCGCCGGAACACAGGTATGGTAATGTTTAAAATAAGTTGCTTTTTATAGGAATTGGAAACGTCTCATCGATTTTTCCAAAACCCTCCTGAAGGGGCAGAAATCGACAGCCTGAGAAGAGCCGCGCAGAAGATTTGCTTGCGGGGGAAATCAATCCGATTCTGAAAATATCACCAGGCCGCACAGGCACCGGATCATCCAAACAGCGGAAAAGGAATGAAAATCGGGGAAACTCCACGATATAATATGGTTGACCATCAGCTTCCGGCAATTTAGAATATCACCTGGAATGAAAGCACGATCTCTCTTATCAGGTTTCAAATCTCAAAATAAGGAGAAGATTATGAGGATCTTTATCTGCGTTCTCCTGGCCGCGCTGATACCAGCCAGCGTGCCGGCGGCACCAGGCGATATCATCAGGGAAATCGATACGGGGCTCAGCCATCTTACCGGCATAACCTGGGATGGCCGATATTTCTGGGTGGCTGACAGGAGTGAGGACAGATTTATGGCGGTAGAACCTGAAACGGGGAATATCGCCTCCTCTTTGAACTCCCCTGCCTATTTTCCATCCGGGCTGGCATTCCATGATAATCTCTTATGGAATACCGACCCGGGCAGCGGCAAGATATACGCCACCGACCCTGAGACTGGGCTTCATCTTCATACCATCGATTCACCCACCCCCTCTCCAACCGGGATTACCTGGGAGGGAGATTATATCTGGATTTGCGATAACCGGAGTGACCTGATACTCAAGATATCACCTGGAGACGGCACCACAATAACATCCTTTCCGGCGCCGGCCGGAGACCCCAGAGGGCTCGTCTATCACCGGGGTTACCTGTGGTGTTCCGATAGAATAACCGACCGGATATACATGATAGATCCTGAAAATGGCTGGGTAATCATTCTCCTGGACGCTCCGGGCCCCTTCTCCTGGGGGCTGGCATCCAGGGATAATTATCTGGTAAACACCGATTACCAGAGGGACCGGATCTTTGAGCTTGTATGCGAGGATGAAAGGGATTTCATAACCTTTGATACCAGAAAAGCCACGGTGACTTTTACCACCGAGGCGGTAGCGGAAGGTTCGGGAAGAGTAAGGTCACTGGAGATCTTCTACGCTGTCCCCTCTGACAGGGCCAACCAGAAACTCCTTGGAGAGATTTCCTGGTCGCCCCGGCCCTCTGAGCTGATAACTGACAACTGGGACCAGAAGGTAGCCAGGTTCACCGCTACTGACCTGACCTCCGGCAGTTCCTTCGAAGCATCCATGAAAGCGGATTTCGAAACATCCGCTATCCGATACTTCATCTATCCGGACAGGGTTGGTTCTGATATTCCAAGGGAAATAAGAAAAAGGTATCTGGCCGATGAGGATAAATATGATATTGGTAATCCCTACATCATTGAACTGGTTGATGGGATAGTGGGTAATCAGGAGAATCTCTATATCAAAGCCAGGAGTCTATACCAGTACCTGATCGAGAATATGGAATACGAGCTTTCCGGGGGATGGAATACCGCCCCCACGGTACTGAAGAGGAAAACAGGATCCTGCAGCGAATATACCTTCGCCTATGTAGCCCTCTGCAGAGCCGCAGGAATTCCGGCCAGATATGTTGGTTCCCTGGTAGTAAGGGGGGACGAGGCCAGTTATGATGAGGTATTCCACCGTTGGAATGAAATATATCTGCCCGGGTATGGATGGGTTCCGGTGGATGCAAATGCCGGCGACAGCAAATACCCGGCCAGGCAGGGAGCCGCCTTCGGGGGTATTTCCAACCGGTTTCTGATAACTACCGAGGGTGGAGGTAATTCGGAATACCTGGACTGGAGTTATAATCATATGAACAGGTGGGTGACCGAGGGAAAATGCTCGGTCAGGTTTTTTACCGCGGCAGAGTGGGAACCGATCGAAGAATAGTATCTTCGGGGCTACCCGTTGATGGCGCCCTCCAGCTTCAGAAGGTAACGCTTTCTGTAAATTCCGCTGGCGTACCCTGTCATGCTTCCGTCGGCGCCGATAACCCTGTGACAGGGTACAACGATGGCTATGGGATTAGTGGCATTGGCTCTTCCCACCGCCCTGGCCGCACCTGGCTTTCCCATCCTGGTTGCTATGCTCCCGTATGAAACTTTAGACCCGTAGGGGATTCTCCGAAGCTGGTTCCACACTTCTCTCTGGAATCGCGTCCCTGCCGGATTCAAATTAAGGCTGAACTCGGTCCTGACAGCTTCAAAATACTCTCTCAGCTGCCTGATAGCGACCGAGAGGTGCTGATACCC
>WJIX01000251.1 GCA_014730075.1 bacterium
ATATAAATATCATATTCACCCTCCATGCTGCCATCCAGAGGACGCGAATCAATTTCAACCATCCAGGACGCTTCCCCGAACACTCTCTGGAAGATAGAATTAGCTTCATACCATCTTATCCTGCTGGGAGGCTTGATACTTGTCGATATATGAACACTACCCTCCGCCGGTTTGCCGATTTCTGAACTGATACTATCAATCAGAGAACTTTCGAATGCCAACTGGTTAACCTTGGCCTGGTATCCAACGTATAATAGCGCGACGAAAACCAGCAAACTGAGACCTATGGTTATCCTGTGCAGGAAATCAAACAGGTTATGTCCTTTGATCAGTTGATTGATTTTAAAAGAAATCAAAGCAATGAAGAGAGATAACGGAATGACGGTCAGGAATACATTTCGGTGAGTCCAATCATTGAAATCCCCCATGCGTGGAACCTTGCCGACAGCTATGTACGGAATGGATACTGCAGAGTAAATCACTACCAGGATTATCAGGGCTGCCAGATCCTCTTTGCGGAAAATCGTCCCGATTCGGTGTTTAAGGGAAATTGAACTGGCTGCAAAGAATAGAAGATATATTGAAACCATAGAAATTATAAATAACACCAGGTAAATGGTGTTGTAGGCCATAGCCACCGGTCTGAGATCAAATTGATTGTAATTACTGTAGAGACCATAGGTCGGGAGTACAATACCAATAACAACAAAGAGAATGCATACCAGCAGAGATAAGAGCAACGTCCTTGATAATTTGATAACATTATCCTTTCTGATATACTTATGCGAGATATAATCAGAAAGAATCAAGGCTATCAGCAGGGGAAAATTTGATTTGAAATGAAGCGATATACCTATGGCAATCAAACCGAGATAATTACTTCTCAATAAAAGCCTGTATCCCAGCAGAATCAACCATATACAGATCATGTAGCTTATCAGAACGCTGGAGACGAGAACATGCCAGGCAGGATAGGCAATGATGAATAATCTGGCAATGTATATATTCTTTTCCGGGAGATTGAATAAATACTTCATCAGATATTTAGCTTCCCCTGAAATACCGAACAGGCATAAAATGGCAAGAAGGCGGATCAGCACCTTGTAATCCACCCCGCTGATTGAAGAAAGAAAGTGGATCGCTCTGTAAACGTAATATTGCAGAAACCATCTGCTCTCAAAAAACCATGTTTTCAATCCCGTAAAATTGCCAGTCCTGAAGGCGTAAGCGATTATTCTGCCATCCCAGAAGTCTCTATTCATCATAAATATAGGAGCCAGGGCTACTATGGAGATAATGATATAAAGGGTTTTTTCTCTAATAGAATAACCCGCCAGAAAATAATCCGATGCCTTTAAATCTGTTTTCATCTGATATTCGCCTGTTGCCGTAAAATGTTCAGTCTATACATTAAGCATTCCGGTCAATGATCAATGTTACCAGTATATTCTCTCTATTATTTTAAAACTTTAATGATATCAACCCAATTAAAACAACAGTTTAATTTAATTATCGAAAAACCTGATCGATTCTCAACAGAGATTAAGGCAATACAGATCAAGAACCTGTATCCTGTGATTTTTCAAGTTAGTATCAGGCAAAAACCTCTCCATTCAGATGGTGACAGATAGAAAAGAGATTAATTACAACCGGCATCCCGCATAAACCTATCTTTCCCCCGCAGCTTTTCAACCTGCCTGTCTGAAAATACAGTATTTTCCTCCGACCATTACATCTTTGAATACATGCGGTGGAACAACCTGGACCGGATAACCGGAAGAATTCCATCCTATCCCCTGATAATATTATTATCTTTCAGGTAGCCGATTATTACCTCAGAGCATTCATCCACGTTAAGCCTGTCTGTCTCTATTACAATTTCCGGATTCTCCGGCTCCTCGTAGGGAGCGGAAATTCCGGTGAATTCCTTGATAACACCCTCCCGGGCCTTCTGGTAAAGCCCCTTGGGGTCTCTCTCCTCGCATACCGATAGGGGAGCCTTAACGTAAACTTCGATAAAGTCACCTTCAGGATTTAGTTTCCTGGCCCGGTCCCGGTCCTTGATATACGGAGAGATAAAGGATGTAATGGTAATGAATCCCGCCTCGGCGAAGAGGTGAGCTACTTCCCCGATCCTCCTGATATTCTCCTCCCTGTCCTCGGGGGAAAATCCCAGGTCACCGTTCAGCCCATGACGCACATTATCCCCATCCAGTATATATACCTGGAGGTTTCTTTCGAACAGCTTGCGCTGAATGACCGTGGCCACGGTCGATTTGCCGCATCCGGAAAGCCCGGTCAGCCATACAACCACTCCGCGGTGCCGGTTCCTTTTTTCCCTTTCGCTTTTCTCTATACCTGTATCATGCCATGTAACATTTGAGCTCTTCTGCTTGAGGTCCGGCTTCCCCGCCTCGCTGGCGTAGAAAGCTGTGAGAATATCGGCGACAGGTTTTCGCATTATTCTCTGATCCACCGGTTCACCGGCCTGCAGCTTCTTCCTTACCTCCTTGCCTGAGATGAAGAGTGGCTGATACCCCTGCGGTTTGAATTCCGCTATCAGCCCCACCCTCTTGATCTCCTTGAAGTAAGCCGCGAAGCCTACCCTGGCCGGCTGTATGAGGAGCTCTCCGGCGAGCTGGTCGAATTTCTCATGAGCATCGAAGTCTCCCCAGATCGGGCTGCCGTCATCGTATGGAGCGTCGGCATGCTTTCTGCCGATCACTATATCGGTGAACCCGTAGTTCTGACGGTATATGGCGTGCATTACAGCTTCCTTGGGGCCGGCATAGAACATCTTCATATCCAGCCCGATCATCACCAGCTCATCGGTGAATTTATGCCCTCTGCTCTTCCAGAGCTCTTCGTCCCGATCACCTTCTCCGAAGACACCCGCCTCCAGGAGAGCTTCATATGTATGCATACGGATATCCGCGGGGACATCATCAGACTTGGTGGCACCTACCAGGGGATTCAGAACAGCCCCCGTATAGTTACCCTCCCTGTTAAGTCTTTCCACCGCGCAGAGCAGTGCATACTCATGAGCACGGTGCAGGGCGTTTCTGGTCTGGAACGCCACCACCCTCTTCCACCCCCGCTCGGCGAACAGATTCCTGGCCTGGAGGGGGGAGAGCATATAGCGGGCAAAATCAGGGCCGTGGGCCTGCTCGAATGCCCATATCTTCCCGCCCAGGAGATGATCCCTGGGGTCATCATTGAAAATCCTGGCCCCAGGGTGATCTTCTCTCTCAGTTCCATAGACCGAACTGTTGTAACGTTTCTTGTCAAAGGGGAAGATATCGGTGATTTCAAGTGTTCCCACCGCGGTTCCGTCAGTGCTTCTGACCAGTACTGTCTCTCCTCTCTGGTAACCTTCGGCATCCATGCTGGAAACAGGGAAGGAAACAGGTATGGTCCATGCGTACTTCCTGCCCTCCGATATTATGACCTCCTCGTCCAGGACCCGGTTGAACGTTTCTGAGTCCATGGGCCCCTCCAGCGGAGAGAGAGTTCCATCCGCAATACGGTGAAAGATAGAAAGGTCGGCATCGCTGATGGTGTAGGACTTCTCCAGTGAGAGCCTTTCCCTTTCGATCTCGGGGAGCACCCTGTTGATTAATCCTTTTCCGCCATGAGGTTTCAGTGAAGGTGAATTCATATACACTCCTTACATGAACTTCTTCAGATAAAAATTTACTTTACGGGCTGTTTGTTCGATTCCATCCCTGCTTATATCAAGGATCAGGTCAGGATCTTCCGGGGCTTCATATTCAACGTCCACCCCCGCCAGGTTGCGGATCTCTCCGGCCCTGGCCCTGCTGTAGAGATTATTGTGATCGAGCTTCTCGCAGTACTCCATCGGGGTAGCCAGATGTATCTCGATAAAATTGTTGCAGAGGGATCTAACGAATTCTCGCGATTCGCTGAAGGGGGATATGAAAGAGGCCACCACGAAGACTCCGTTCTTCTCCAGTCGGCTGGCCAGAAGACCCACTCTCTCTATATGCCTGGTTACCTCGTCCCTGCTGAAGCCGGTCCTCGGGAAAATATCACGGATGGTCTCGCCATCCAGATGATCGGCATTGATTTTCATCTCTCTGAGCTTTTCCGTTACAATTCTCGCCACCTCTGTCTTTCCTGATCCCGAGAGGCCGGTAATCCACACCACGAAAGGCTCAATATGCTTTCTGCCCCATTTTATCCTGTTCCAACCCCTCTCGTGGAAGAAGTAGATAATCATCTTGATAATCACTTCCAGCCCCCCCACGGTAAGGGCGGTATCGATCTTTCCGGTAAAGATCCAGACCAGGCTGAAGGTGGTAAGGGTGGCGAGAAACCTCCAGGATATTGTTTTCATTACCGATCTTACACTGGTCTCTTTATACATAACTTATCTCTTGCCGGCTGTTACAGCCTCTATTTTCAGCTTTTTTTATCCAGGGAGGTAACCAGGAAGGAGCCATTCTTCAGTACCTCTTTATTGTATTTCAGGCCGGAAACTGAGGCCCCGGCGCCTTCGGCTATGGCGTGGCCGGCGCCGGTATCCCATTCCCAGGTGGGACCGTGCCGGTAGTACAGGTGCGCCCTGCCCTCGGCCACCATGCAGAACTTAAGCGAGCTGCCCACTGAGATCGATTCTGTAACACCCAGCCCCGATAGCTTTTCCTGTTCTTCTCCGGATGAATGCGACCTGCTGGTTACAGCTATGATACCTTCTGCCGCATCGCGGTTCACCTCTATCCTTTCAGGTTCTCCCCCCTCTGTTATCTTAAAGGTTTTGCCCTGCTCTCCGGTGTGGTAGCATGTCTTCAGAACTGGAGCATAAATTACCCCGAGGACTGGCCTGTTTTTCACAATGAGCGAGATATTTACGGTGAACTCTCCGTTTCTGCTAATGAATTCCTTCGTTCCATCCAGCGGGTCCACCAGCCAGAAATATTCCCAGCCCCTTCTATCTCCGTAAGGGATCTCCTTCCCCTCCTCTGAAAGAAGGGGGATGGAAGGAAAAGCACTTTCCAGGCGTCTCTTAATGATCTGGTGAGATTCCCTGTCGGCGAGAGTAAGCGGGCTCTCATCCTCCTTGATTTCAATGCCGAAATCCTCACTCTGGTAAATCCGGAGTATCGCCTCTCCGGCCTCCAGGCTGATATCCACCAGTTCCTTTATTTCAATATCCGGGATCTTCATACACTCCTTTTACACAATATTTATATCGGCAATCTCCCGCCGGATTTAGAGCTAAATATAACTCAATTAATCATTTTTTCAACTGATAATTATGAGTGGAGTTTTCCCGATTCTTATGCCTTATAAGATGATCGATTGATTCGCAAAGCGCGGGGCTGATTGATTTTTTAAAAACCCGCCTTGATCTCCCCGGCGAAAAATCTGCTGCCCGGCTGTCCCCAGGCTCGCTCTTTCCGCCCCACAGGGTCAGAAAACCGTGCCTGCCCGTTTTGCGGAAGGTTTTGAGAAAATCACTCAGCCGAACTCATCAGCAACAGAACCCCCTATTCCACTTGTTTATTTCAATAATTCGCCGAATACCAGGGTAATTTTTCGGGAAACTCCGCACAATTATGACAGTTCCCGAGTGGCAAAACCTGCTTACTCTTCCATGTATCCGTATTCCGCCAGGTGAGATGAGAGCACCCTGCTGAGTATCCCCTGCTGCTCTTCGGTGAGCTGGCGGCGCCACTTGAAATTACGGTTCTCGAAGGCGGGCTGGTTTCTGATCTCCGCCTCGAAACTGCCCGGGAACGAAAGCCCGCAGAAATCGGCGGCCTTACGGAACGATTCAACCGGGGAGGCGCAGATCTCTTCGTATCTCAGCTCCAGGTATTCCGAGCTGTCCAGCCGTGCCGAGGCCTCCCTGAAGCTGTCCATCAGCAGCTTCCATTCGATCCCGGCCAGGGCGACAAAAGAACGCCCGTGCTCCTCCCACTGCTCCCTGTATCTCCCGGCAAGGGGGCCGAAACCCCAGTTTTCAGGGCCGGTCCACCCCTGCCACCATCCCACATTAAGAAGCGAATTCGCGACCGCCCTGCCGTCTCTTATTATATGAATAAATATGGCGTCAGGAAATATACCCCTGAAATACCCGATCCTGGGCCAACCGGTGAGCTTTACCACAAGCCGTTTCCTCCGGCCTGCCGGAAGCAGGCCCAGAAGCGCCTTGAGGTGCTTACTGCGCGCGGGGGTCAGATCTTCGGCTGTAAGGTCCCGGCATGCTCCCGCTATGCCGTGCAACTGCCAGAAGTTCCAGCATTCCGAGGGAAGCACCCTGCGGGCGGCCATACTCAGGCCGGGGATATCCAGCATTCGCATAAGCCACCTGTTCAGGTAGAGCTTATCAGGATATTTCTCCAGCAGAGCAGAAAGATAGGCCAGCTCCGGATGCCGGACCAGCACCCTGTGAAATGCCGTGGAGCCGCATCTTCCGGTGCCCACTATGAATATTGGTTTCTGCAGTTCCATATCAGCTTTGCTCGAATCGGTTAAGCGCGGGTGTGATTATAAGTGATCATGCAGAGGGCGGCAAGTTTTTTAGCCGACTCCCCATTTGGGGGACAGCTTTCGAGACAGAGCTCAGAGAAGTTCCGGCCCTGTTTGTTCCATTCCGGCACCCGCGGCAGGCTCCCGGCGCAGCTCCGGGTCCAGGGAGTTCACAGAGTTAAAGCGCTGGAGAATATGCGCGGAGCCCTCCGGCAGAAGCATCTTTATTTCCAGGATATCTGCGTTGCTCAGAAGGGGGGTGACCCGGGTAGTCCTGAATTCATGCCGGATACCGCTTCCGGCGATCATCCTCATACTTTCCAATATAGATTCAACCTGTACCTCCCTCCCGGCCAGCAGGTGATATTTCTCCGGCGGCGCCTTGATATCCATGGCGATATAGTCTGCCAGGCCATCCATGATTATCCTGTCGAGTACCTCCGGTCTGCTCCCGTTAGTATCCAGTTTTATCCTGCAGCCAATAGACCTTATCCGCTCCATAATCCCGGCAAGACCCTTCTGAATGGTAGGCTCCCCCCCGGAAATCACCACGCCGTCAACCATCTCCTTCCTGCTCTCAAGCAGTCGAAGCACCTCCCCCGCCGGAATACTCCCCCGGCCGGTCGGTCTTCGCGGGATCAGCTCTCCGTTATGGCAGAATGGACAGCGGAAATTGCACCCCTGTGTGAATATTATAGAGCAGACTCTTCCCGGAAAATCGGTAAGGGAGAATTTCTGGAAACCGGCGACGATCATCCCTCTGCCCCTATACTGAACTTCTTTCGCATGGAGAACTCGCTCTGCTTCCCCTCATTCCACTGTTTCACCGGACGGAGGTACCCCACTACCCTGGAGTAAATCTCAGTTACCGCACCACAGCTGGGGCATTCAGCAACCTCTCCCTTGATATAGCCATGCTCGGGGCAGATCGAGAAGGAGGGGGATATGGTCAGATAGGGGAGGTGATATGAACCGCAGACCCTGCGTATGAAGTTCTTTACCGATTCACTGTTGGGGGCCGCTTCTCCAAGAAAGATATGAAGCACCGTACCCCCCGTGTATCTGGTCTGAAGCCCGTCCTGGAGCTCGAGCACCTCCAGTACATCATCGGTATAATTGACCGGGAGCTGGCTGGAGTTGGTGTAGAAAGGTTTGCTTTCACCCTGGCCCGAAAGGCCCGAGCTAACGATATCCGGGAAAAGCTTTCTGTCCATCCTGGCCAGGCGGTAGGCGGTACCCTCCGCGGGAGTCGCCTCCAGGTTGTAGTGATTGCCGGTCTCCTCCTGGAATTCACGGAGCCGGCCTCTCATGTGGTCCAGCACAGATCTGGAGAAAGCCAGTCCCTTCTCCGAGCCGATATCCTCCCCGATCAGATTCAGGCAGGCTTCGTTCATTCCTACCAGCCCTATGGTGGAGAAGTGATTGGTCCAGTAATCCCCGAATCTCTCCTTGATGCTTCTCAGGTAGTAACTGGTATAGGGGTAGAGGTTCTTCTCCGTGAACCTCTCCAGGACCTTGCGCTTGGTCTCCAGGCTGGTGCGGGCGATCTCCATCATCTGGTCCAGCCGTCTGATGAAATCCTCCTCGCTGACGGCCAGGTAACCTATCCTGGGCATATTCATGGTAACCACACCGATCGATCCGGTAAGGGGATTGGCGCCGAAAAGCCCCCCTCCCCTCTTCTCCAGGGTTCTGAGGTCCAGACGGAGCCGGCAGCACATCGACCTGGCATCATCGGGGGAAAGCTCCGAGTTAACGAAGTTGGCGAAGTAAGGGATCCCGTATTTCGCGGTTATCTCCCAGAGTTTATCCAGGCCGGGGCGATCCCAGTCGAAGTCGGGCGTGATATTATAGGTGGGGATCGGAAAGGTAAATACCCTCCCCTTGGCATCCCCCTCAGAGAGAACCTCCAGGAAGGCCCTGTTCAGGGTATCCATCTCTTCACCGAACTCCCCGTAGGCCGCCTCCCTGGCCTTGCCGCCGATGATTACCGGCTCATTCTCCAGGATCGCAGGGGGGCGCAGGTCAAATGTCAGGTTGGTAAAGGGGGTCTGGAACCCTACCCGGGTGGGTATATTTATATTGAATATGAACTCCTGGAGGGCCTGCTTGACCTGCGGATAGCTGAGGTTGTCGTAGCGTATGAAGGGAGCAAGGAGGGTATCGAAGTTGGAGAAGGCTTGCGCGCCGGCCGCCTCCCCCTGCAGGGTGTAGAAGAAATTCACCACCTGTCCCAGCGCCGACCGGAAGTGTTTGGCCGGCAGGCTCTCCGCCTTTCCGCTGGCACCTTTGAAACCGGAGAGCAGCAGGTCCCTGAGGTCCCAGCCCACGCAGTATACCGAAAGAAGACCCAGATCATGGATATGCATCGCACCTGAGTTATGGGCCTCCCGTACCTCGGGAGTATAGACCTTGTTCAGCCAGTAGGTCTTGCTGATCTCGCTGGATATGTAGTTGTTCAATCCCTGGAGCGAGTAGGCCATATTGCTGTTTTCCCTGACCTTCCAGTCCAGTTTCTCCAGGTAGTTGTCGATCAGGTCAACATCCGCTCTGGCAACCATATCCCTTATCCGGGCATGCTGGTCACGGTAGAGGATATATGCCTTGGCGGTCTTCTTGAACGGCGAGGTCAGAAGAACTTCTTCCACTATATCCTGAATATCCTCCACAGTGGGGACATGGGGGTCCAGGGTGGCCAGGGCGAGGTTGACCACTCGCATGGTGAGCTGCCGGGCCGTTTCATCCCCGAAATCCCCGGTTGCCCGTCCCGCCTTTAGTATCGCCCTGGTAATCTTAGAAGCATCGAACGGGACCACCCTCCCGTCCCGCTTTGATATCATGGTAAAACCGTTTTCAGAGCTGCCGCTCAGCTCTTGAATTTCTTCTGTGAAATCAGGACCCATTACTTCTCCTCCCATACCAGCTCAACAGGTCAAAAATTCTTCTGCATCATCCAATACTGATGAATTCTGTGAATATAACCCTGCGGATTTTTGAAGATAATACCCCCCACCCCCGTTATAAGGTTGAAAATAGAGTATTTAACTCTGGATATCTTTGCTCTGCAGCTCTTGATCTTCGATCCGCCAACAACAATATATAGGGCATATATCCAATATCAGCCACACTATATTGTGGTTTTGCTGTTCTGTCAAGTTTAAATAAAAATTTTTCTCCAGGCCTCTTTCTCTCCTTCATGTGCCCGCGGAATAAATAACGGGTTGAAAAGAATTTATCCCGGTTATATAATGCCGCGTGTGGGGAGCAGGGCTCAGAGACTGATCCCCGGCCTGAAGAAACTCAAGGATAGAATAATGGGGAGCTCAATCTTGACTAAATGCCATCGCCCGGGAATCAGGGGATTATTGACAGTATTTTTTCTGATTACACTGAATGTTCAAGAGTCTGCCGGAGCTTCCGGCGACACCTTCCTTGACTACTGGGATTTCAGTTTTCACCTGGAGGGGGGAATAATCGGACAGCACTACGAGCCGGAAGAGGCGTCAATCGATATGCCCGATTATATCAGATCACGAAAGATCTATTCCCCCCTGGCAAGCAGGCATCCTGAACTCCACCAGAATACTCTCACTGACAACCCCCTTATTCATGCCGCTACTTTCAACGAGATCTCCATGGAGGCCAGAAGGTGCGGCCTGAAAATTACCAGCAGGCTGCTCATGGAACACCGTGGAATGTCCTGCGGCGTTTATAATATGGAGAACACCGCGTTAATTCCGAAACTGAACATCTCCGCCGATTCCTCATTCAGCCTGTCCGGAGAGGAGATCCACTTCGGACTGTCCGCCGGAAATTATGATAATATTACCATTGGAAAGGGGCTTACCCTGTATAACATCGACCTTCAGGGTATCTGCTCCTATCTCCGATGGGGCCGGGTGAAGGCCGGATACAACTCCTTCGGTGACCTGGTCGGAAGCTACGATATAATGATCAACGATGCAGCATACTATTCCCTGTCTCTCATGCAAATCCACCTCATCGAGAGGCTCGAACTGGATATTGAGGCTGGATTATACAAATATCTGGCCGGGGATGAGGGCAATACGGTGGAGGATGAGATTAGTTTAGGTTTTGAGATCAGGAGGGGGAAATCTCTTCGTATTTACTCCGAAACCGGTCTCAGGAATTATAACGATACATTCTTCGACCGCATCGACCAGGGCGCCAACCTGGTGGGGATAGCTCTCAATCTGGAAAGGGATCGTTTTGATTTCACCGCCGCCGCTGAAAGAAGGTATTACGGCAGGTACTTCAACCTGGGATTTGCCAGTGAGAGCGGTTACTTCAATTTCAGGGAAAATAGCGGAAACCTCTCTCATAACAGTATAGGAACTCACCTTTACCCCGTATCGCATTTCCTGAGACCGTTCAGCCAGTGGGCTGTCTACACTGAGTATCAGGGGAAGGATGTGAGTTCATACATTCTGCAGGCGGACCTTTCATACGATTTTCCGGGCGGGCTCTTTGCCAGTTCGCATATCGACTTCAACTACATACTGGCCTCCAATGAAGATCCCTTCCTCTACCCTTTCTACAGGGTGGCAGCCGGATGGAAACCGCTGGAAAGAAGCAGATGCTCGATAGGGATTACCAACCGGGCCATGAACCTGGATGAACAGTACCCTACCCTCTACCTGCTGAAATCACCGGTGGTAGAGATGAGCTGGCTCTACCATATTGAATTTTAATGATAGACTGATTCTGAGCTTCTCAGGATAGCATCGTGCCCGACCAGATATACCCTGCCCGAAGGACCGAAACAGAGGTCCCTGATAGAATGGCCGCCTGAGTAATATTCCAGTGAATGATCAAGGTACCAGGTCACCCCGCCATCCAGTGAGTGTAACAGGGCTTTGTAATTTGCCAGAACGGTATGCCCATTTTCACCAATAGCCATTTTTACCGCTTTCGACCAGCGGATCGAAGAAATCTCACGGCGGTCCTTTATCAGCCGCCAGTTATCTCCATTATCCCCCGATCTGTAAATCCCCCCCTGCCAGCAGGTGTAGAGTTCTCCGTTGGGGGCAATCGTCAGAGACAGCCCGTAGATATCCAGCCTGTTCCAGCTGGCCCCCTGATCATCGGACCTGTAAATATATTCATTGTCAACAGACAGAAATATGGTGCCGTCACTCTTTGTAAATATATCCAGTTCATCAGACTGAATGAACCCGTCCTCCGGAATGAAATTCAATTTCTCCCAGCTGGCACCATCATCACCGGAGCGGAAAATACCCTCCGCGCAGTTACCGGTGTAAATCCTGCCGAGGTGATCCACCTCCACCGCAGCCAGATTATAGTTCTCCGAGGCTATAACTTCTGACACCTCTATCCACCCTTCATACAGGTCCGCTATCCCGAAACGTGATCCAGCAACACAATAGACCTTACCGTTACGGCATGCCAGGTCGCTGGTGTATTTGTAACCCCATACCTTTATCCATGAACGGCCTTGATCGATGCTGCATACTACACCATACTGATTATTCCCCGCTGCAATCAATCCATCCTCCGAGATCTTGACGTAATCCCACCCATAAGGTTTCTCTTTGGGTAGATTCAGATTCATGATCTCCCAGGCGTGCCCTCCCCTCTCAAGATTCAGAACGGACCGGCTGCAGGCAATAACCCTTCCCCGAACCGCGCATAGATCAAATACCTGGGCGTTGTACATTCCCAATTCGATCCTTCTCCAGGAATTTCCACCATCCCGGGATACCAGGACTCCCCGCCTGTGTTCGGATATAAAAACGTCCCCCTCTTCTGATACCTCTACAGATACCATGGGGTTCTCTCCATCGGATGGGCCCACGTTCACCCATCTGTCCTCACCAGGACTGAGCCTCCCTATAATCCCTCTTGAGGAAGCGGCGAAGATGCAGCCGTCGGGGGCTGCAGCCAGATCATACGCATTTATGTCACCGGTCTCACTCTCCATCTCAATCCAGCTCTTTCCACAATTCTCACTGGAGAAAATCTTCCTCTCTGTTCCGGCATATATCACTCCCTGTGAGTCGGCTGCCAGAGAGAGGACCGCATCACTCATTTCTTCACCCTGGCGATTCTCCCAGCTCAAACCGTTATCGGTTGTCGCGAAAATCCCTCTCTCGGTGGCGGCAAAAAGAGAGCCGTCGGGAGCGAGGGCCAGATCATTTACATAAATGCAGGGCAAACTGCTGTTAACCTGTTTCCAGGTAATGCCGTTATCCTCTGAAAGGAAGACACCTCCGGGGTCCTGCGAAGCAAATATCAATCCCTTGCTGCTACTGACTAAACAGTTGACCGGTCTATTGCGCTGGTTGATAAAACAGGTTCTCCAGCTGCCCTCCTCGGTCTGCTTGAAAACATTACCCCAGGATCCCACTATCAGTGTCCCATCCGGACACTCGGCAGCGCAGATATAATGATCCCCGTAGTTCACTATAAATGGAAGTTCGATCCGGTCCCAGCTCTCCCACCCCGGCTCCTCAAAACATGGATCCTGAGTGCACCCGGAAAACAGGTACAGGAGGAAAATGATCAATGAAAGTGCTCTAAACCTCTGCAAGGTATAATGATCCCTTTGTACTCCAGATATGTAACAGATGATTTTCATTATGCCACCAATCACCATTCCAGCGTTTCGGGGCTCCTCCACAGGATTTCAAAATCACCCAGGGCATAAATATACCCCGTTCTATCCACCCGGAAAGATCTTATCACATTCCCCCCCGGATCATTTGTCGCTCCGTAAACTTTCCATTCCATACTGCCAGGCCTTTTCCTGAATACCGTGCTTTCTGAGGCGGCCAGGAGGGTTCCATCCCCGGCGCTGTAGAGAGCCGTCACCTCCATACCTTTCAGTCCTTCACTTACCCATCTGGCACTGCCTTTCTCCAGCCGGCAGACTCCCTCACCGGTGCAGGCTATCAGACTGCCGCCAGGACCGGGCTCCAGCCCGTGCACAAGGTACGAAGGAAGCCCCCTGTTCATCTGCTCCCAACTCTCGGGACTTCCTGAATATCGGAAGATGCCGCCATATTTCGTCCCCACGTACAGATACCCGTCAATGTCCTCTTCGATACAATTCAGGATATATCCTTCCATTCCAAGATATTCCCAGTTATCTCCTCCATCCTCCGTCCCGTAGACACCATCCCGGTAAGAAGAGTATAGCCGGGACTGCGCAATCGCCGCTATAGTGTCCCGGTCATTAACATTGATCTTCTTAACAGTAAGCTCTTCCAGTCCTATACTGGTACACTCCTGCCCGCCGGCAGTGTATCTGAATATGCCCTCAACGGTTCCGGCCAGGATACTGCTTCCATCCGGGGAGGCCAGGCACTGGGGCTGGAAATTATTCAATCCCCGGTTGCGGGAGCGGAAACTGGCAAAAGAGTCATTTGAAGAATATATCCCGCTCTCGGCGTAGGCTATCCACATCCTGCCATCAGAATCTGCAATCAGGTCCCTGACATAGTAGGTGGGAAACCCCGCGAAGAACCAGCTGCCGCCGTTATCGGATGATATGAACAGCCCATTATCATCGGCTGCCAGTATTTGGCCGGTCCCTGACAGAACTAATTCGAGATTTCCGTAGAAGTTTCTGCTGGCAAGAAAGTTGTAGTAATGCCGGTATCCACTGTAGATAAGTTCCCAGATTTCACCCCCGTCCATGCCCCTTAAAAGATAGTTGTCAAACACACAGAATACTTTATCATCGGGGCCCGCAGACACTTTTCCTGAAGATACTCCACGCTGTACAAAAAGAGACTCCCACTCCCATGCCGGCCCGGAGGAATGGTATAATATCATCTTCGATTCATATCGATCCTCTATCAGGATATAGATGCTGTTGTCAGTGTGGAACTCGACGTCACGCAGAATTCTGCCTTCACCGGCCGGCAGATCAATCTCTGTCCAGCTTTCCCCGGAATCATCCGAATAAAAAATGGCTGAATCTCCTATGGTGCATATATTGTCATTCGGCGAAACAGATAATGAATTGAGGTCACCCTCCAGGACAGTCTGCCACCTGGAGCCTCCGTCAGCTGTTTTCTGGACACCAGTCTCTGTTACCATGAATCCTCTGTTCACTGAGTCAAAAAGGAGGATATCAATACCCGAGAAACCGGATTCTATCTCATCCCAGCTCAATCCCCTGTCGGAGGAATAACAGAGCACCCCACCCCCGATAAAATGACAGGGCAGGGCGTAAAGATTACCCTCCCGGTCAACTGATAAACTGGAAAAGGCCCTCTCCTCCGGGATGGGGCAGCTTACCCAGGTTTCTCCGGAATCCTCCGATCTATATAACTTTTCTACAGCCCGGGAATAGAGGTACCGGTCATCGGTAAGGGCGTAGATAGTTCCGTCATCTCCCGTAGCGATTGATATTACCCTGTTCCAGGCGAATGGTACAGGGCATTCCACCCAGAGATCAACTTCTTCCTCCCCCCCGGGATAGACAGGGTCATCCCTTGTGCACCCGGGCAGGATCACCAATACAGCCAGAAGCATTAGAGAGAGAACGGCCATGCTGAATACCACTTCAGCCCAGGCGCAAGAGACGGTATCGGTTAACCTGGAATTCATTCTATCCCTCGATCAGGCGGTTCTCTGACAAGATATCCCTCCCCGGGCCTCTGTGAAGCATGTCAGAGAAGTATTGATCGCTGATGCTAACAGGGACCGGGAATCACCCTCCGGCACCTTCAATAATATCTCCCTGAAGGCAGGAATGTCAATCCTTCGCTGGTTCTGATACGCTGGTTCTGATAATATCTCTAGGTTACAGGCTCTTCTTCCTCAGCCGACCTCTTCAGCTCCATGAATGAATAACCCTCTTTCAGAAGGAAGATAAAACCGGTGATCGTTATCGGGAGGAAGGTGCAGAGGTGGTAGATAACAGAGAAGGAAAGTGCCTGTGACCTGGCCACTCCGAAGAAACCGAGCCCTATAACACAGCAGTACTGAACAGTGCCCACGAAAGCGGGAGCGGAGGGGATCATTATCCCCAGGGTGACAATTACCAGGATAAGCATCGCTCCGCTGAAGGGAAGGGTGATATCGAATGAGCGGGCCAGAACGAAGATAATGGCGGCATTGGGAAGCCATACCAGGACGGAGTAGAACCCGGCTATCACCGCGTCCCTTGCGCTCTTCAGCACATCCAGGCCCACCACGAAGGAGTTAAGGACCCTCATCAGGGTCTGCTGCAGCTTCTCCGGGAGGAACCTGGTTACCACCGAGGCGATGGCAAATGCCTTATCCGGGCGGTATTTAAGCAACATAATGAAGACGATAGCCAGAAGGTAGAACAGCACTGCCACTATAATTACATTCCTGAACCAGGGAGGGAAGGAGAATGGGAACCGGGAGAGGGTAATGAACAGAAAAAAGAGGATGGTTATTCCATCGTAAATCCTGGCCACTACGATGGTGGCAAATGAGCTGGTCTTGCTGATATCCTCCTTCATCCCTATCGCGTATGCCCTGACTATCTCCCCCAGGCGTGCCGGCATGACACTGTTCGCCATATAACCTATGGAGGCGGCGGACAGCAGATTCATAAAACTGATTCTCTTGATCGGCCTGAAGAGGTACTTCCACCTTATTGCCCTGAACGCCAGACTCAGGAGCGAGAGCGCCACCGCAGGGATTACATAGCTGTAATCGGCCTGTTTAAGGGTAAGGAACATCTCCCTGAAATCCGCCTTTCGGAAAGCCAGATACAGGAAGAGTGCGCTGACAGCCAGGCCCAGCAGGATCTTCCAGTTCGATTTAAAACCGGCTTTCATTATTCCTGACCCTCCAACCCGCTTCTTCTAAGTGTGTATAATCTGCCCATTTCATGGGAGAAGACAGGTTTGAACAGGTCTTCTCTCTGTTCAAATTTCTGGCCCAGCCCAGGATTTTCATCCAGGTCCCCGGCAAGTAAGAGGAAATAGAGGTCCAGATCTGTCTTCTCAAGAAAATTAATGGTCCTGTTCGAAAGTGGCTCCCTCCCGAAGAGGTTCCGGTTGAGATCATGGTACTCGATAACCTTCTCCCTGTCATAACCATACACCTTGTGAAATTTAATCCGGGCGGCCAGGTTTCTGCGCATTCCCAGAACCGGGGCGAGGTGGGTGAAATCTCTTTCAGCCACTACAGCGTCTTCTCCGGTCCGGTTTTTTATCATTTCGAAGAGTTCCGCGCCATGACGGTATGCCCCGTAGCGATCCTCCATTATCTCACGGTTTGTTTCATCAGACGCTTCGGAGGCCGGCCCGGAAAAAAGAAAAGCCTGATATGTCAGCAGCGGGGGAATCGCAAAGAGAAGAACAGTCCATGCGATCAAAAGCTTTTTCCTTATCCGCTCACTCTCTCTGATGATCCCGGTCATCGCTACTCCGATCACGGGGCCAAGAAGAAGAAAGAGTGGGAATACCAGCTTGGACTCGCTCCTGGTGGGAAGGTCGGCCACAAGATTAAGAACCAGCAGCGGAATTACCCAGGCGGCCAGCAGGGCGTACTCCCTGCCGGCGAACCCGAAAAGCTTCCCCAGCGCCCTCCTGGCCGGGCAGAACAGAATTATCAGGGGCAGGAGAATGGTAGCAAGGTTCTTCAGCCCGAGATGCAGGTGTTCGGAGAGGAAAGAGCCCCCCTCGGACTCCGCTCCGCCCAGCGAGAGAAAATATGGAAGTGTCAACGCAAAGACCAGAACTGCCATGAATGAGGGGATTACCAGGGTGACCAGATCCTCTTCACTCTTTCTGAAATACTTTATTATCAACATTATGATAGCAGATCCCGCCAGGGCGCATATCAGTGCCGTCCCGGCTATCAGATGAAAGAGGTATGCTCCCAGCGATACCAGGAAGATCGAGATAGCCGAGCCGGCCCTGCGCTCGGCGAGGAACTCTCTGGACATGAATATTACGAAACAGAGCAGGAAGAGATTGAGGGAATAGCTGAATGAGGTTATGGTTATATACTTATCGCTGAGGTTAACCATCCAGGTACCGAAAGGTGCCAGGGTCTTCAGTACCCCCTGTCCGGTAAAATCCATTCCATCGATTATCCTCTTTATTTCCGTGAAACCCCTGACCTCTCCGGTAAAGGCCCTGGCCAGTGAGACCGGAAACATTATCCATGAGACTGATTCCAGTCCCGCCGTTGCGATCAGTGTCGAAAAGAACAACCTCCTTCTGTCAGAGGTAAAGAAGGACACAACCCGCGCCAGCAGATAGGGGAGCGAGAGGGCGCTAACTATGTTGAAAATACCAAGACCTGCGAACAGCCCGATCCCGGAAAGGGTCTTCCAGGAAGCGATGAATAAATGATAGATCCACATGTAGCGGATAGGCTGATCGGCCAGCCAGGGTTCCAGGGGTGGAATTCCCCCTGTAATTATCTGGTTGACTACCGAAGCGTGGTACCAGGCGTCCGACCTGATCAGAAGGAAACTGTTCAGAATGTAGATCAGAGCAATCAGGCTTCCGTAACTGCAGGAGAGCAGGATAACACTCCTGGGAAGGTTATGATCCTTACTGCCGAAATCAGCCTTCTTCAAAACTACCGCCGCTGCCAGCAGCAGGTAGAACAGACCTGCCGAAAGGCGCGCCGGGATTATTAAACCTGGGGTGAGCTGAGTGATCAGCAGGGTAACTATGGTGAATAATACCGGGGAAATGAGCGGAGTAATGAATATACTGTCCGTAAGGGGCCTTTTTCTGTCGCCCAGGAAGAAGAAGAAAACCAGCCCGGGCAGGATGAATACCTGGATCAGGCCGGAAATCAGCTTCAGGGCAGAAGGCAGGTTGAATACCAGGGATAAAGCTGAGAGAAAAACAGCCGCAAATAATATTCCCCTGCTGTTTACCCTGCTCAAAAACTTCTCCTCTCCTACTATATCTCTATTCCTTCGATCTCTTCATCCAGATCTTCCTGGCAGCCCGGAACATCCCACCAACCGCTTTGATCGGCAGCAACCTGAATATAGCCCTCCCCGGCCTGGATGAGCATATTATAAACTGAAGAGAGACCAGAACCTCAACTATTTTCCTTCTCAATCCCAGCTGCGGAGGCTGCCGGTCATAGACAGGGACATTCCTTCCCCATCCCTTCCAGAGTTTAAGACGGATAAAGGCACCCTTCTTCTTCAGGTCAAACCCGTGCGAGTGCATATTGGAAGCCTCCTCCGGGGAGATTTCCTCCAGGTGGACAGCACCCGCGGCAGCGGCCTCTCTGACCATAACCTCTCCGGCCTCCGACCTGGCCAGCAGAAGGGACCATCCCTTCTCGGACTCCTCCTCCCTGGCCCACCCGTCACCGATCGATATATCTGCCAGTTCATTTGCCAGATCGATACAGGTCAGGCACCTGTGGTTGATATAGAATGGTATGGCCTGATTGAAGTCGAGCTTCGGAATCCGCCGCACCTTTCCCGATCGCAGGACTGCCGCGAAATTCCCGGGCCAGTCCCCCTCCCGGTACCCCAGGGAAACTATATCCTCCAGCTCCTTAACCCCGAGCTTTTTCAACATTACCGAGGTCGCCTCGAAGAAGAGGTTGTTTCCGCAGTATATTCCTATTACCGGCTTTATCTCCGCCCTGCACTTCCAGCCCGCCCCCAATGCTTTCATAAGGCCGTGGACCTGGCATGGCAGTGCTACCATGGCGTATCTTCCATCCTTTTCGGCCAGCTCGCTGAGAGCTGTATTCATGGGACTGAGGTGGTAACGGCTCTGAGCGGAGTTTCGTATCTGCTGTTCTGTCTCCGCAATTATCCCCTCCCCCCTCCAGGGCTGATCCGCGGAGGGAGAATAGAGAACGGACCCGGATATCCTGCCCTCTCTGAAAAGGTAAAGCTGAAGGGCGGTGGCCACCCCCCCGCTGGCTCCCTCTGCCCTGACCTTAAGGTCTACGGCGTAAGAGAGAAAGGCTGATCTTACTGCTCCGAGGAAATGATGCCTGTCCGCCCCTTCGAAATGCTTCCGCTCCAGCGGCTGAAAATCAACCCGTTCGCCCGGACAGCTGGCCAGGCACAATCCGCATGAAGTGCAGTTGTCTCCCCTGGAGGGCAGGCACTTTCCCGTAATCTCATCAAAATGTATATTACCTGTGGGGCAGACCCCCGCGCATGTACCGCACCTGGTGCACAGCCCCCTGTCAACCACTCTCTCGAATAATATATCAACTGGTAACTCTGCAGACATAGAATTGCCTCAACCCTAACTGACCAAGAAAAGTTTTTCCTATTGCCCTGGAAAAGAAGCGGTCAAT
This sequence comes from bacterium, assembly GCA_014730075.1. Taxonomy (GTDB): domain Bacteria; phylum Krumholzibacteriota; class Krumholzibacteriia; order Krumholzibacteriales; family WJIX01; genus WJIX01. The sequence goes on from WJIX01000251.1 coordinate 19,768, forward strand.
CCCCTCTATCTTTATCCCCCCGAACGGAAGAAAGAGAGTGCCGGTATAATCCTCCAGGCGCAATCCGGCCTCTTCCAGCATCTCCATTACTTCGGAGGGGGCCAGGAAACGGTGAGGGCCCTCACCGTGGTGGAACTTCAGTATATTGTTCAGCACACTGGTCCATTCTGCCGCAGAGGGGGGAAGGCTCATCACCAGAACACCCCCGCTGACCAGGATTCGCCGGATCTCCAGAAGAAAGAGAAGCGGGTCAGGCACGTGCTCCAGGGTCTCCAGCGACATAACTACGTTGAAGCTGTTGTCTGCAAAGGGAAGTGAATGGAGGGATGTCTGTACGTGGAGCTCTGCCGGGTTCAATTTTCTGCTCGCCTTCAGCATCTCCAGTGAAAGCTCGGCGTTCACAAGCCTGAAGTCACCGAAAGCCCTCCTGAGAAATGGGACACCGTCGCCTACCCGGGACCAGACATTGAGGACCACTGAATCTTCTTTTATCGGTAGACGCTCTACCGCCTCCCTGAAGCGCTGGGTATGGACCCGGTCCATCTTATCGTTGGCATGTTCATACTCGTGCTCGGCAAGTTCATCCCAGAACTCCTCAACCTCTTCCATCCGGAAACTGTTCCTGAAACGGCTCATAAGATCTTCCCTTCTGCGGGTCCTGCTGAAATGCCCCTTCAGCCTCAGCGGCGGACCTTAATCGAATCTCCTCTCACGCCTTATCGATGAAATCTGATCGGCCAGGATACCCATGAAGAACAGGAGAATGCTTGAGAGAATAACCAGAACTCCCGTGTTGGGAGCCCTTCTGTATACCACTATGCCGTACAGGGTGAAAGCACCTCCTACAAGCAGCAGGAACATGGCGGCTGGAATGAATACCTTGAGTGGATTGAACAGAACAATAACTCTTATAATCAGCAGGAAGGTCTTGTAGCCGTCCCTGAAGAACTTGACTGAACTTGGCCTTCCCACTCTTGTTTCAGCCTCTATGGGGACGTACTTGACGTTGAAACTCTCGCGCAGATAGGCCAGGGTTATGGTGGTGGTAAATGAGAAGCCATTTGGGCAGAAATGGATAAAGCTCCTTACCGTATCACGGTAGAAAGCCCTGAACCCGGAATTGAGATCGGGTATCTTCATTCCGCTCAGAAAATTCGCCACCATCGAGAGCAGCTTCTTACCGGGTGCCCTTACCAGGACATTCCCTTTCCTGGCTCCCACTACCATATCGTATTCACCTATGTGCTCAAGAAGCTTGTCTATATCGGTCCCGCTGTGCTGGCCGTCCGAATCCATCATTACCACTATCTCCCCGGAGGCATTCCTGATCCCAGACTTAAGGGAAGCGCCATACCCCTTGTTATAGGGATGGGATATCAGCCTGCCGCCGCTTTCCTCAACTATCTCCGCGGTCCTGTCAGTGGAGCCGTCATCTATTACGATCACCTCCCAACCCTTCTCCCCGGCCAGGGGCATAAGTTCTCTGAGAGTGTCCCCCAACCCACCCTCTTCGTTGTAGGCAGGTATAATGATCGATACTGATTTCTGTGGCATCAGATTTTCCTTTTCATCGAAACTTCAAAAAAACATTTATCTAAGTCTTGCAATTTCTATTCCTTAACACCGCAGCGAGCGGAGATTAAAATCTTCCGGGCTGCCTGCCCCACACCCCTTTCCAGATGGTAAAACACCCTGTTCCTTTCTTCAAGCTGCTTATCCGGGGCCAGAAGATAATTGCTCTCAGGGCTGAATAATACTATGCTGATTACTTAGATTCAACAAAGATAAGGAAGGAGATCCCATGTTGAAGGAAAAAATCAGACAGGCTGGAGAGATCCTCCGGGAAGAAGGTATTGACCTGTGGCTGACTTTTGTAAGGGAGAGTGAGACCAGCCCCGATCCTGCGCTGGACCTGATTCTACAGGAGAACTGCACCTGGCAATCCGCCTTTATGATTCCGGCAGGCGGCAGACCGGTGGCGATAGTTGGCTCTCTGGACAGTGCCCGTATAGAGGCCAGGGAAGTCTACGAAGTAATAGGTTATAAGGAAGGTATAGGCAGAACCCTTACTGAAAAGATAGATGAAATCGGGCCGGGTACCATAGCGGTCAACTTCTCGGAGAACGACGTGATGGCGGACGGGCTCAGCCACGGCATGTACCTGATCCTGGAGAGGTACCTTTCTGAGGCCGGGTACTCCGGCAAGCTGGTAAGCTCTGAAAAACTGATATCAAAACTGAGGGGGAGAAAGACACCCGGTGAACTGGAGAGGATAACCAGGAATATCGAGCTGACCCTGGATATCTTCTCCCGGGTAACCGGCATGATCAAACCTGGCATGACCGAGAGGGAAGTTGCGGCTTTCATACTCTCGGAGGTGGACCGGGAGGGGGTGGAAACATCCTGGGACAGGTCGCAGTGCCCGGCGGTATTCACCGGGCCTGAATCGGCTGGGGCGCATGCCGAACCTACCGGAAGGAAGATCGAGAAGGGGCATGTTCTGAACATCGACTTCGGAACCAGGATGCTCGGTTACTGCAGCGACCTCCAGAGGACCTGGTACTTCCTCCGGGAGGGGGAAGAAGATGCCCCCCGGGAGGTCAGGGAACCGTTTCATGTGATAAGGGATTCCATAGCGCTGGCCGCCGAGAAGATCAGACCGGGGATGGAGGGCAGAGAGATCGATTCCCTGGTAAGGGATTATATAACCGGCCATGGGTACGATGAATTCCCCCACGCCCTGGGGCATCAGGTCGGACAGAAGACTCACGACGGAGCCGGCCTGCTCTGCCCCGAATGGGAGCGTTACGGCAAGCTGCCTTATCTGAAGGTGGAGGAGAGCCAGGTATACACCCTTGAGCCACGTATCAACATTCCGGATTACGGAGTGGCCACTATCGAAGAGATCATCGTGGTCACAGAGAAGGGTGGGAAGTTCCTGTCGGAGCCCCAGCGGGAACTGATACTGATATAAGGGTAATTATTCAAACGATCGGGAAATGTATACAGGCAGGGGGAACCGCAACGGCTCCCCCTGCTTTATAATAACAATGGAGCAGAATCCTACTTCACCAGAAACTTTCCGTTCCTTATTATCTTTTTCCTGCCAGCCGTAAGTGTCGCTTTCTCCACCAGTCCGTCGAAATGCCACTTACTCTTGTTTCTGCCCAGTCCGTAACTGTCCCCAATGGCGAAATGTACTGTCCCGAAGGCCTTTTCCGCCTCCAGCATATTCCGGCAGATCTTTGCCCCCTTATTGGTCCCGATACCGAATTCACCGATAATATATCCGGAGGGGTCTTTCCCGATAGTCTTCACGATCTCTCTTACACCCCTGCCCTTGTAATCGACCATCTTTCCCTTCTCGAATATCATGGTGCCTCTGCCCTTCTTGTCGTCGATCAGACTTATTACCAGCTTGCCGGTAAAGGTATTCTCCACCGGGCAGGTGTAGCACTCCCCTGCCGGCAGGTTGCCGTGCATCCCGGGCTTGTCAATCATTCCGTTGTCGTTCTCCCAGCTTCTCCCCTTCACACTGAAGGTGATATCGGTCCCTAGCGAGTTGGAAACGTGCACTTCCTCGGAGTCCTTAAGCTTCCTGATAACCTTTCTGGTAAGGGTGTTCATCTTCCGGTAATCAATATCAACCAGCCTCTCCATCATATTCCTGGTAATCCCCGGCATCATTATGATCCGGCCCTTCCGTTTGACTCCATTGGCCACCATATAGCCGCGGAAAGGTTTCTCCTCCACCCTGGCATCCAGCATGTAGATCGATGCGTCCGCCTTTCTCATCATGGTCTTGAAGATTTCTGTCGGTTCGGTAATAGGCCGGAGGGTCTCTGTCATCAGGTAGGTAGTCACCTGTGCTTTCTTTTCACCGGCCCAGTAGGCTACCGCCTCGGCTATCTGCATCTTCTTCTTATCGGTGACAAGAAGAAGATTCTCGCCCTTTTTGAGTTTCAAACAGTCGTTGACCGCCTTGCGGGCAGCTTTATAAAGGCTGTTCATCTGTTCCTCCCTCTTCTCAATGGGTTGAAACTGCAACTCCAGATCTGTAAAAACATTCCGGCTGCTTCCGGATAGCGAATTGTAACTCACCCTCCCCGCTTTGGCAAGAGCTGAACTCCACAGGGGCCATGAAAACGGCAGGCCATAACAGCTCTTACAACCATTTCTTTTTTCTGGAGAATATCAGCATCACCACCCTCCCTGATATTCCGGTCCGCCATATGCTGCGGCAGCCGCCCGAGGTCACTATTTTCATGCCTGACTCCAGCATGAATCCCAACCCTGGCAGCATATTCCGCGAATTCCTCCACGGGAAGAAGGGGAACCATCAGGGGCAACAGGGGGAGCGACAGGAGCAGGCGCCCTGCAGGGATGGCCGGTTTCAGGAAGAGCGATTTTGCGCCCCGGCGCTCAAGCCAACTCTCCAGTCCCACCGCTCCGGTGGCCAGAAGGATGGAATAAACGGGGATCAGGAAATAGAATTTCACTCCGAGAAAGAAGGCCAGGGAGAAGATCACCAGGTATAGAAAACCGAAGAAGCGGAACCTCTTCCAACCGGAGGAGAACAGGAGAAGTATCAGCCCTCCCAGCCATACCGGGAAGGCTAATGGATTATCAGGGAGTATCTGGCTCCAGACAAATTCCGGGAAGGATGCCGCATAGGCGAGTCCACCCCGGTAGCTCAGGGCGAAATCCAGGTAGTACCAGCCATGACGGGACTGCCAGATAATGAAGGGGATTGAAAACAACAGCCCAGCAGCGCCCCCTATCCATATCCACTTCTGCCTGAAGGACCTTCTGGCAGGTACCAGCCACAGGGCCAGAAATACAGCCAGGCCCAGCAGCAGCATGCTCATCTTATTGAGCAGGCCAATGCCGGCCACCAGGCCGAACAGGACCCATAGCTTCTGATCTCCATCGTTTATTATCCTTACCAGTATGTATATTGCCGTTACCTGCAGCATAAAATCTATACTGTCATAGGTGAACAGGGAGCCGAAAATCAGGAAACCGGAGAGGAGCATGAATATGCCGGTAAGAAGAACTGCGTAGCGCTTTCCGCCCGGATGCCCGGTGATTCTGCAGGCTATCACCATTGAAAGCGCCCCGCAGAGAGCGGAGCCGGCATAAAGGGCCTTTACCGAGTAACCGAAGATCGATGTAATCAGCCTGGCGTAGAGGGGTGTCAGGGGAGGCATATCGAGGTTTGAAAGGCTGAACCGCTCCCCGATGGACAGATAATACAACTCATCCCTGAAGTAACCGTACCCAGGAAGAGCAAGGTGTATGGCCAGCTTTGCGGTAACCAGATATACGATTATCGCGCCTTCAGACAGAAATATATTTTCTGAATTGTCCTGATGCATGATCGTCAATAATAACCGCCGGGGCATCCCGGCACCCTGGGATATCCAGCTTCTATTCCTGGAGCGGGTGCTTGAATATGAAAACAGTCCCCTCTTCCTCTGAAGTACTGAAACTTACTCTCCCGCCCAGAACCTTCTCACCGAACAATTTCATGGAGTAAGTGCCTATACCCCTTCCCTCACCCTCCTTGGTGCTGAAATTCCTCTGAAAAATCCGATAAGATATCTCTCTTGGTATCTCTCCCCTGTTCCATACCAGAAATGAAAGGAATTTCTCCTGCCGCTCTGCCCATACCCTGATGCTGCCTCCCTCTTCAGTAGCCTCCAGCGCATTGATGACCATATTGCTCAGGACCCTCATCAGTGCCGAGATATCAGTCTTTATTGACAGGTGGGGAATCCGCCCCTTTATTTTCAGCTCCCTCCCCCTTCCAGCCGGATGACCTCTGAAAAACGATTTCAGTTCATCGATAATACCCGCCAAATCATATACTTTCCATAACGGCCTGTAATCAGCCGGTTCGCTGACCGAGAGGGAGTGCTGAAGCGCGACCTCCTTGAGAAGCCTTGCAGAAGCGGTATGAATGGTCTCTGCGATGTCGGAATTATTCTCCCTGATAAGTATCTCTCCCGCCTGTGCCAGCATGTTAAGCATGTTATTTATATCGTGAAAGAAGGTCCTCTCCAGTGCGGCCCTGTTCTCAGTGGCGGTTATATCCCTGAGAAAGAGCAGGATGAATTTATTGCCATCTATATCCACCGGATGGGCCCTGACCAGCAACGCCATCTCGGAGGGCTCTCCCTTACTGCTGTAAGAGAGAGCACATTTTCTCTCCACCGGTTCATTTTCACCCAGGCTGGTGACTATCGATATCGCCGCACCGCAGGTGGAGCAGTACCTGGACGTTCCACACCCGCCCGGCTGCTCGTCCGCGTGGACACATTCCAATGCCTCGCCCGGCCGGAGCCCCAGCGCATCCCCCGGATTCTCAATCCCCAGCTTTTTTATAAAGGAATCGTTGAGCGCTATAATCTGCCTGTTTTTATCAAGAACAGCCAGCAGCCCTCCCACCGAATGCAGCAGGCCGGAGGTAACGGGATTGGAACTCACCAGGTTTATTTCCTCCGACAGTTTACTATCCCCGGTCCTGTCCGGAGTGGCGAAATATGAGTCCATTTCATTCCCCTTGTAAATGATGGTACCCGCTATCAGAATCATCTTAACTGAAATCGGGCTGTTCGGTAAAGATAAAATATCAGAAAAATTTATTAGTGAACTGAAATGCCCCTCACCAATTCTCAGTCCCCGGCTCTCCCTTGAAAGGTCCAACCACACTGCCGGTTATCCACCCTCCGTAGAATTCTCCCGGCTGGGGCCGCACCCGCTCTCCATTCACGTAGCATTCGATACGTGCCGGATAGAAAGAGATATAACCTGCCAGCATCCGGTATCCGGCATTTGGCACTGAATAGCTCCAACCCACCGGTTTACCCCGGGACTCCCCTATAAGCGACCAGTAGCCCGCCTCGCCTTTCCATTCACAGAATGACCTTCCCGGTGCCGGCTGCAACCACTTCGATGCTGTATCATCCGGGGGGATATAATAACCGGGGGGGCTGGCCGTTTCCATCACCCTGCAGGCCCTTTCCGAGCGGGCTATTATATTGCCCTTCCTTTTGACCTCTACAAGCCCCTCGAAGCTGCGAACCACCGGGGGCCTGGGATAGTCCCAAACCGATTCCTGCCCCTCCTGCGGCTCCAGCGCGAAAGGGGGCCTTTTCTGTCCATAATATTCCCACATATTTAATTCCTCCCTGCGGCTTTGCCAATCAACATCGGGTTCCGGATAAGAGTATGGATCAAGAAATGGCCCGGGGCCAGGCTTTACCTGACCGGGGCTTCCCGGCTGCCGAAGGCGGAGGCTATCTCAGAAGGATCATCTTCCTCGATGCCACGGTATCCCCGGCCGACAGCCTCATGAAATATACCCCGCTGGCCAGCAAGCGGCCGCTCTCCCCACGGCCGTCCCATCGCACCGTGTGGCTGCCCGGGGCCAGGGTATTCTCCAGGATAGTTGCCACCCTTCTTCCTGATACATCGAATATTTCCAGTCTCACCGGGGATGAAACTGTTCCTCCGACGGTGAATTCGATCCTGGTGCTCGGGTTGAAGGGATTGGGATAGTTCTGGCGCAGCGAAGTAATATTAACCGGCCTCGGTTCGGTAGAGGTAATATCGCTTACTGTGTGGAACACCAGGTTGCTCTCTCTCCCGAGATGTCCCTCGGCATCCATCCCCCTCACCTGATAGGCGTAATCCCCCGCCTGGGCAGGTTCTATCAGGTAGATGGTATCCCCGACCCCCTCCGCCATCAGGCTCTTGCTCTCACAGGATGATACCGGAGAGATATCATCCACGTAAATTCCCTCTTCCTGGATGTAGCTGTCGGTAATGTAGGCGAAGCGGAGAAGAAGTACCGTGTCGCTTCCTGTCCCGGGAATATCGCATAGATAGAAGCTTGCCGGCACCCAACCACCTGAATTGCCGGTTATACCATTCCCACGGTTGCTCCCGTTAGGGTCATAATCGGTGGTTACATTCCCAGGGACGGTAAGATATGTAAGTCCCTGGTTCAGGCTCGCTTCCAGATAGGCATAGTCCCAGTCAGTTTCGATATCGTACCAGAGCATGCATTGGAGGGTATCTCCGAAACTTCGGGGATATACCGTGGCCATCTCCAGGGTGTTGCTTATACCGTTGCCCATATCAGAATAGAAACTGTG
>WJIX01000252.1 GCA_014730075.1 bacterium
ATCAGCAGGCATAATCTGGATCTCGACCCTGATTATATCAGGAGCCTGAAGGACCCCATATATTCCCGCTACTGCAGAAGTGGTGAAATAGAGGTATTCCCTGAAGCGGTCCGACTGATAAGACTTCTCGAAGGCAAGGGTTACACCCTGGCAGTTGCCTCCGGCTCTTACAGCAGCGATATTCTGGCAATACTGAATGACCGCTCCCTGGAGCATTACTTCAGGGCTGTTATCGGCAAGGATATGGTTAAAGAGAGAAAACCGGATCCTGAAACATATCTCAAAGCGGCGACCCTTCTGAAGGTTGAACCATCAGAATGCGTGGTAATAGAGGATGCGGTAAAAGGGATAATCAGCGCCCACCAGGCCGGAATGAAAGCTATCGGAGTACGAACGGATGTAACCGAGGGACTGGATCTCAGCGGCGCGGACCTGGTAGCGGACAGCCTCTCGGAGCTCAGGGAGCTGTTCGCCTCGATCTGAATCAGATCTCGATCAGTTCTTCCTCCGGATCAGGTTCGTAAAAAGGGTTCAGTTCGCTGTTGATATCTATGAAGATCTGTCTCAGTTCCCTTCTGTCCCTTTCACATTCCCTTACCTTCTCTTCCATCCCGGGGTTCCCCCTCACCAGTTCCATGAGCTCGCCGAGATCTCTCTTCAGCTTTCCGATAGGAACACCGGTCTTTTCGGTGAGCTCTGCCACTATTTCCTTGGAGGACCTGGTCTCCGCTCTTTCGATATCGAGCTTCCTGCTCTCCTTTCTGGAGATATGGAGCTTGATCCTGGCGATCAGCTCTGAGAAATCGAATGGTTTGGTAATGTAATCATCGGCATTGAAACCCATCCCCTCCAGTTTATCCTCCGTCTTCCCCTTGGCTGTAAGAAAAATTACCGGGATATCCTTGGTGCTGTTCATGGTCTTAATCCTCTTACATACCTCGAATCCGTCCATTACCGGCATCATCACGTCCAGAATAAGGCAGTCCGGCTTCTCCTCGTTGATCTTCTCGAGGGCGATCTTGCCGTTTCTGGCGGTGGTTACCATAAACCCGCGGCTCTCCAGGTGAACTTTCAAAATTCGCCTCAGATCCTTGTCATCCTCAGCGACAAGCAACCTGTCCTTTGCGATATCGGTATTCATTTCCTGATCATTCAAATTGTTCATTTCACCAACCTCGATTTCAAACCTGTTTCTCAAGTAAGGTATCGTATTTTCGTCTCATCTTCTTTAATGATTTTTCAGGTAAAAAACAATTGGCGCAATATGGGAACGGGGTGCACCGGCAGATCGACCGCGCAGATATCTCAGAGCTTTCTTTTCACGGTAATTGAGCCGCCGCTGCTATCTCATCCTGGATTTCAGGGCTCCCCAGCTGGTAATCTCGGCCTCTATCTGGGTCTCCGCGAAGGTGGTGTCGGTGGCGGCACACTCCACGAAGGAATTCCTGATTACCTCGTCGGCTCCGTCCATGGTTAGCGAGAAGGCGGTATAGTAGATTATCTCTCCGCGGGGCGGATTGGTATGATAGTAAAACTGTTCCTGTCCGGGAGCGCTGTCAACGGTAACTACATGTTCCCCGTCACCGTAACCAGTGGGATAACCGTCCAGGCTGTACCTGATCATCGTTTTCTCGCCCCCTCCGGCGGTCCAGGTCAGCTTTACCGAATTAGCCATACCTATTCCGGCTTCCAGGTCCGTAACGGCGGTATTAGGTTCTTGGCAGATCGGATTCTGGCAATTATACATGAAATGGGATCCTATGTAACCCCCGTGGTGGGGCGAAAAGGCGTAGTATTCTCTGCCGAACTGATCAGTGGCGTACATCCTGTGAACCGTGGAGACCTCCTGAAGGTCGACCCATACCGGATCATTCTTCCCGGAGGGGATGACATTGGCGTAACCTGCCAGGGCTGGCCCACAGACCGGGAAACCTGCTTCCAGCTTGACGGTATAGTTATAGAAACCGGAAACCTTCTCCAGAGAGCCGGAAGTCAGGCTGAAACCGTTTGCCGGGGTGAACGATGCGATCGAATCACAGGAGGTTAGTGAAAAACCGAGCTGATAGATTCCGCCATGGGCGTTATAGAAATAGACCGGCACCTGGATGGGCGATTCGCCCGTCACCAGGCTCCTGCAGCACTGGACATTCTCCGGAAGCTCAGAGCTGTCTCCGAAATGAACCGCCAGCCTGACAATATAGTTATACTTGAAGAATTCCTTATCCAGATTCAAAGCCCCGTAACACTGGGCTTGAATATCAGAATTCAGGGTGAAAATGAGAGCCAGTAAGAAAACGTATACCAATAAAAAATTTGGCTCCGTCATCTTCTTCATGCTGTTTCTCCTTGTTGTATTCCAATACAGACGAAAGCCTTTTGAACATCTAACTATGCAGTAACATTATCGCATATATCACCTTGAAAGTCAACTTGATATTTGCCGCCCGGCCGGCTGCAGGCCGTATCATCCGGCAAGTTGCTATTCTAAAAAGATATTGACACTACGGCATTTTTATAGTAGAATTTGTTTCGAAATTCAGCGATTCCAGGGAACACATCTGTCAGGTAACGCACCCGAACTGAATAGGAAATAACGCAGGTTCATATTCTGCCCCTTTGGGGTATTGAATTATGGAAGGAGGGGATTTTTTTCTTCGAAATCGCCGATCAGCTGTCAGCGGTTTTATCCGTTTATGAATTCGATTTTTCAGCTCCATTATAATTGAAAGGGGGTTCCGGATGAAATTGAAACTGCCATGACTCTTATCTCGTTCAGTTTACACCTTAAGGATTAAGAGCAATCAATAATTTGATATGACATACGGAGGGAATTATGAGCTATAGAAACAAAACGAGCTGTCTTCTAACCTTTCTACTTCTTTTCATGATTTTCGTTATTCCGCTTTCGCCGCTAACCGCATACGGCGATACCGATAAACCAGCGCCCGCGGAACCTTATCTTGTCACGGGACAGGTCCTGTCCAGTTCCGCTCCCGGAAATATCCAGCGGTCGCCCTCCGGCAAATCTGCCACCATCAATGTGCCGGCTGATTACGCTACTATCCAGGGAGCGGTCGATGCTGCATTTTCCGGGGATCTTATTGTGGTTGCCGCCGGCACCTACCCGGAAGCGTTTACGGTCAACGGCAAGGACCTTACCATTCAGGGTGCGGGGACGGGGCTTTCGGTCATAACCGGCAGCTCCTCGGTTACCACTCACATCGTGTACATAACCGGAATGGCCACAGTCGACTTTTCCGGATTCACGGTGGACGGCACCGGGAAGGATATAGAATACGGGGTCTTTGCCGACAGCGCGACTGCCGGCGATATCCATGATAATGAGATCATGAATATTGCATACCCCGGTGCTAGCGGCCTGGCCGTTCGCAGGGAGGACAGCTACATAGATGTCACCGACAACGATATCTATGGATTCGGCAGGATCGGAATCTACACCAGGGATGAAGGGATCCTCAACACAGACACCGGTGTAATATCCGGAAATACCGTGACCGGCCTGAACGGGAGTGACCCGGACCGGCTCAGCTACGGAATCTCCGTTTATTACGGAAACCCGACCGTTACCGGTAACACTGTATCCGACTGCATCTCCGGCGCGAATGTAGACCAGTGGGCTTCATCCGGACTGGACCTCTGGAACGGGGGTACACCCTCTGTAACAAATAACGATATCAGCAACAGCGGGTATGGAATTATGGCGGCCAACTGCTCGCCCTCCATGTCGGGCAATACATTTTCAGGCATTGTCTCAGACGATGTCCGCCTTGATTTCATGGTCAAGGGCAATCCTACCGCCCACTGGGCCGAGTGGTACGATACCGTTCAGGAGGCGGTGGACGCAGCCCCGGCCAGTTCGTACAAGACCATTATATGGATCGCTGTTTACAGCGGATCGGGCACCTATGAAGAGCAGGTGGAGATCGATCAGAATCTGCTGATGTACGGTAATTACTCCGACACACAGATCATCTCTCCCGACGCACTGACCACGTACTTCAGCACAGGAAATGATAATTATCCCATCATCTACGTACATGATGCCGATGAAGTGGTAATAGACGGGCTGGTAGTTGACGGTGCAGGCAAGGGAAACAGCAACTACAGGTTTATCGGTATTGGTTACCGGAACGCCGGTGGATATGTGAATGACTGTGTAATCAAGGATATCAGGGAAACGCCGTTCAGCGGGAATCAGCACGGGGTAGCTATGTACTGTTACAACACCGATGGTACCAGCCGCTACATCTCCGTGACTGATAACGAATTCTCGGGGTTTCAGAAGAACGCCATGGCTCTTAACGCCGGCTCTTCCACACCCCTTGATGTTTATGTCAGCGGTAATACCATTACCGGGCCGGGAGCGACCGGCGTTACCGCTCTGAACGGTGTACAGGTCTGGGCTGAGCTTGGTACCGGTACGGTCGAGAACAACCAGATAAGCGGAATCGCCTACAGCGGTGGCGGCTGGGTCGCGACCAGTATACTCAACTACTATTCCCAGCTGGATATCTCGGGGAATACAATCACCGGCAGCCACATGGGTATATACAATTACGACGGCGCAGGGACCATCAGCGGAAATGATGTCACAGCGGAAAAGATCGGTGGTTACTGCTGGGGGATCGCGGCAAGTGATCCTCCCCGGGCGGTCCCCTCGCCATTCGGTGATGACGGCCTGATGTCAGGACCGGGAGGTATGCTCAGAGCACCCATGTCAACACTTGACGTGGATATTACCGGCAACACGGTCACCTTCCAGGGGCCTGACAATACTGGTACTTACGGAATAGAGGCGGATGCCGGATACGGACCGGACGACCTTGATGTGACCATTACATACAACGAGGTCTGCGGGTTCGAAGCCGGGATCGAGATTTACAAGTGCCTCTCCGAATGCGACACCGGTGTGTTCACCAATGTAGTCGCCAATTACAACTATATCGGATGCGGCAATACCTACGGAATGCGCTCCAACGCCGACTATATTACCACTGACGGCGAGTATAACTGGTGGGGAGATGCCAGCGGACCGGGCGGTGTTGGCCCCGGTACGGGCACCCAGGTTTCGGACTACATCGACTACGATCCCTGGATGGGAGCGGAGAACCTGGTCACCGTGGTCCCGGAATACGGCACTGCCACCTGCAGCGATCCGATATCTTATACCTTCCACATTGAACAGGCGGGACTGGGAGAGGAGGCCAGGGGTTACAACCTGACTTTCTCCCTTGACAATTCGGTTGTCGATATCTCAGACACTGGAAGCGACGTAACCGAAGAGGATTACCTCAGTTCAGTGGGGAGCACCCAGTTCTATGTTACCGACCAGGGTGGAGGGGTCTACACGGTGAGCTGCGCTATTCTCGGTGGAGATACCGGCGCCTCAGGCTCCGGAGACCTGTTCACCGTGGAGCTGACACCGGTAGCAGAGGGTGTCAGCGATATCTCAATAACAGATATCGCTCTCAGAGACCTGGACAACAACGACCTTCCGGTAACCGGGATGGGCGGTTCGGTCAGGATAGATTGTACAGTCCCGACCATGGAAGCTATAACAGAAGCTGAAGGCGGCTGGTACAACACGGCGCCTGTTTTCAGCAACTTCGGGTTTGATGATGATATCAACCTCGATGTGGCTGAATACCGTATAGATTCCGGTAGCTGGAACACCATCTTCACCGGCGTCGATGCCGCCGAGTGGAATGACGACGGATACACCCTCCCCGGTTTCGCGGGACTCAGTGAGGGAAGCCACACCGTTTACTTCAGGGTAGCTGACGATGCCGGGAACTGGAATGGAGAGGGAACGCCGGATACCTACAGCTGGCAGTTCAATAAGGATACCACTCCTCCCGATCCTCCAACCGGGTTCACTGCTGAGCCGGGTAACAACAAGGTCCACCTGAGCTGGACCAATCCTTCCGGTGACGCAACCTTTGTCGGGGTGGAACTCAGGCGGGTTGCCTGGGGAGATTATCCCGAGTACATAACCGCCCCCGACTACCCTGCCGACGAAACAGAGGGAACCCTGGTAACCCAGAGTTCCGGCGAATCTTATGACAATACTGTCTCCGCCGGAAGGGATATCTACTACTATACCGGTTTCAGCTACGACCTGGCCGGCAACTATTCGGCCTTCGACGCAGACGCCGCAGACAGAGCTACCAGCTACTGGCTGGGAGATGTAAACTCACCTTACGATGGAGAAGTAAATTACAGCGACCTGGTAGTCTTCTCGGCAACCTTTGGCGTTTCGGACGGCGGCGCCGGCTGGAACAATGAATGTGACTTCGGGCCTACCGATGACTATTCCAGTTACGGAATACCACTTCCTGATGATATGGTCGATTTTGAGGATCTGATGATCTTCGCGATGATCTACGGCAAGGTGGATGCTCTGGGAGCCACTATTCTTGCAGCGGAAGAGGGCGAGCGGGAAGAATTCGGCAAACTGGTCAAATTCGAGCTCACCCCGGCCTCAAATCCCGAATCTCAGGAAGGGTTCTCAACCGTATCGATAAGGCTCAGTAACGAAGCTGAGAGGATGAAGGGCTTCCGACTTCTCATCGAATCCGGGGGAAGGGATATAGTGAGCGTGGAAAGGGGCGGAATGTTCAAGAACAGCCAGAAGCTCTTCTTCGGTGCCAGAGGCGAATCGGATAATTCAACAGAGATATCTGTTGCCGCCCTGGGAATGGGGCTTCCCCTGAAATCCTCGGGAGAGGTCGCCATAATAACTTTCAGATCAGGGGAAGAAGACGCTCCCCTGAGAATCAGCGAGATAGAGCTCAGGGATACAGAAAATGAAAGTTATGAACTCGAACTGGAGGAAGATTATCATCCTCCATATACCCCCAAAGCGAATGCTCTTCTGCAGAACTACCCCAACCCGTTCAATCCGCAGACTACCATAACATTCGATATTGTTGATGCAACAGGAGTCAGCATCGACATATTCGATGTTAACGGACGGCTGGTCAGAAATCTGCTTAATGAGCACCGGAGTGGCGGGAGACACAGCGTCCAGTGGAACGGCCTGAACAACAGCGGTTCCACCGTTCCGAGCGGAATCTATTTCTATAGAATATCCGCCGGCAATTTCAGCGCCACCAGGAAGATGATTCTTCTCCGATAGACCGGAGGGGGATGGAGCCCGGGGACGGCTGTTCCGTCCCCGGGACTCCCTGTTTTGCGAAACAATCGAATGGAGATAATCGATATGGAGAACAGCAAATGAAAGATCACCTGCCAACAAATTACCTGTCACTGATTCTGGCAATCTGCACCTTTCTCCTGCCCTCATCGGGATTTGGCGAATCCCGGGTCATTCCGGGACAGGCCTCTTCAAATCCGGGTCTCTACCTGGAACCGTCCAAATCCTACATCCAGCCGGGAGAAAGATGCACCCTCAGCGTAATGGCCGATGATGGAGCGGATTCGCTGAGCTGCGCCATGTGTGTTCTCTCATTCGACCCCGGAGTGGTCAGCTGCGTGGAGGCAGGAGAGGGAGAACTCTACCTGAACAGTTCCTATTCCACCTTCTTCAACTGGGAACAGTTCTCCCCGGACAGCGTGAGGGTGGAAGATTGCGTTCTGGGTTACAGGAGCTTCATTCTGGCTCCGGGTGAGCTTTACACCGTTGTATTCGAAGCGCTGCAGCCCGGGACTACCGCAGTCCGTCTGGAAGAGGCCGAAGTATACGATATTGACCGGGTTCAGCTGCCGGTTGACCTTGGCCCCGGGGCGAGTATATCGGTAAGTATCACGGCAGATGACGGAGGAGGTGTCACCCCTCCCACTTTCTTTGAGTGCTACCCCAATCCCTTCAATCCCTCCACCACCCTTACATTCCGCTCTCCCCCGGGGAAGGTAAGTGGCCGGGGCGGAAGAGGCATGCTCAGAATATATTCTCCAGAGGGAAAGCTGGTGAAGACGGTCTTTCAGGGAAATTTAAGAGAGGGGATAAATGAATTCAGATGGTACGGAGAAGATGAACAGGGGAGATCCGTATCCTCCGGTGTCTACATGGCAGTCCTCAGGACACCGTCAACCATTTACAAACAGAAGGTTATACTGGTCAAGTAAGCAACGTCTGGAGCTGACATGAAATCTGACAGAACAAAAATCCTTTTACTGATTATTCTTACAGTGGCAGCGGGAGCTCTTATAAATACTGAAGCGTTTTGCGATCCGGTTCTCTCCATAGAACCGGATACCAGCGAGGTGGATGTAAGCACAGAGTTCGTGGTTTCTTTTCATGCAGGCGGCGAGGTTACAGATCTAATGGGATATAATGTAACTTTCAGCTACGATCCCTCCTATCTCAATCTGGTCAGTGTAGATG
>WJIX01000253.1 GCA_014730075.1 bacterium
AAGGGCAGGGAAGCTTTCCGGACTCTTCACCTGGCGAAGAACATCGCGGTGGGAACGAAGGTGATAAGAAAAGACGGTAGTGGAAATGCTGAGGATGTTCCCGAAAAAATCGGTAATTTCTTCTTTGATCTGAGCATCAGTGAGCTGAAGAAGTATGGCGGTTACCTGACTTTCCTCTCCTATAAACCTTCAAAGAATGATGATGTAGTCCCCTGTGCGATCGACATCGAGAACAGCTCTGTCCACGGAGCCGTACTGGTGGAAAGAGTTGAAGATAATGATCCGGAGTTAGTGGACTACAGGATGAAGATCCTCAGGGCAAGGATTACGGATAGCTACAGGCCTGGGAAGTTGAATATGGTGGTAAATTCAGAATGAAATTAGGCTCCTTCTGGTGAAACGTTATGGCAGAAAAAATAATTCTCGATAAAATGTTATCAGGCAGGGATAATTTCAAAAGATTGACACCGGGACCGCTATCTATTAATCTAAATGGGTATACTAACTGAAATATTAATAGCGGAATAATCGAACCGGGAGGACCGTGTTGGAAATAGACAGCTCCATGATGATAAGCATCTCGGGAGTTAGAGGAATAGTTGGTAAAGGAATTAACCCGGAATCAGCGCAGAGGTTTACCGCCGCGTATGCGCTGGGCCTGGACGGGGGCAGAGTTGTGGTGGGGCGCGATTCCAGGGATTCCGGCCCGGCTATTCTCTCAGCGGTAATCTCCGCTCTTACCTTCCTCGGGTTTGACGTGGTCGATCTGGGAGTGGTCTCCACTCCCACCGTGGAGATAATGGTGAGGGAACTGGACGCTTCAGGAGGAATTATTATAACCGCCAGCCATAACGGGCCGGAATGGAACGCCTTGAAATTGCTCGATTCACAGGGCGAATTCATAGAGACCGGCCAGGTGGACAGGATAAAATCGCTGGTCGCAGGCGGGGAAAACCTGTTCAGGAAGGTTGGCACATTCGGCGCCTCAGAAAAAAACAGCAGCGCTGACAGAATACATGTGGAGAAGATACTTGCTCTCGATCAGATAGATCCGGAGCGGATATCCTCCCGGGGCTTCAGGGCTGTAGTTGACTGCGTCAACGGAGCGGGAAGCCGGATAGTACCACTTCTTCTGTCCGGGCTGGGAGTGGATGTTGTGGAACTGTTTACTGATATAACGGCTGGATTTCCGCATGTGCCGGAACCACGGCCTGAGAACCTGGGGGATATATCTGCTGAGGTAATATCTCGCGGCGCTGATATCGGGTTCGCCTGTGATCCCGATGCCGACCGCCTGGTGCTGGTTGATGAGAACGGAACCGTCTGCAGTGAGGAACTTACACTGTCCCTGGCAGCCGACTTCATACTGGGTAAGAGTAGGGGAGCGGTGGTAAGTAATCTGTCAACTACCCGCCTGATAGATGATATCGCCTCCATGCACGGAGCTTCCCATTACAGGTCGAGGGTAGGGGAGGCGAACGTAATAGCGAGGATGAAGCAGGTGAATGCGGTGATCGGAGGTGAAGGTAACGGGGGTGTTATCTACCCGGCGGTCCACTACGGGCGGGATGCCATGGTAGCTATAGCGCTGATACTGCAGAAATTATCTGAGAGCGGGAAGAGTTTGAGTGAAACGGTCAGAGAATTGCCCCAATATCATATAATCAAGGAGAAATTCAGTTTCCGTGGCGATTTCGAAGAACTGGCCCGCAGAGCGGAAGAACTGTTCGAAGGTGATATAGACAGGTCGGATGGCATAAGAATTGATATGGATACAGGGTGGATGCATCTCAGGATGTCCAATACCGAACCGGTCCTGAGGGTAATCGCCGAGGCCGGATCGGAGCGGGAAACCGTTGATTTAATCAGGGAAGCTGGTAAACTTACAGGTTGATTCAAGGATCATCAGTAATATCTTGATCTGTTGAGGTAGAGGAGATTATCAATGTGCGGTATAATAGGATATATCGGCAAAAAGAATTCGGTGGGGAAGATACTTATAGAGGGGCTGAAACGCCTTGAATACAGGGGGTACGACTCGGCCGGGCTCGCCATAGTTCAGGATAACTCTATTCTCCTCAGGAAGACGGCAGGCAAAATAACCCGCCTCGAAGAAAAGGTTGCGAATCTGGACATATCGGGGAATCTCGGTATTGCCCATACCAGATGGGCCACTCACGGAAAACCTACCACGTTGAACGCCCATCCCCATTCGGATTGCAAGGGGCAGATCGTATTGATACATAACGGGATAATAGAGAATTACCAGACCCTTAAGAAATCACTGCAGAAAGATGGCCATCTATTCAAGACTGAAACTGACACCGAGGTGCTGGCACACCTCATAGAACAGTTCTATGATGGAAGCAGATTGGAAGATGCTGTTCAGAAAGCACTTGAGGTAGTTGAAGGAACTTACGGTATTATAGTAATATCCGCTTCTGAGCCAGACAAGATGGTTGCAGCCCGTAATGGTTCTCCGGTAGTAGTGGGGGTAGGAGAGAATGAAACATTCATAGCCAGCGATGTGGCTGCAATTCTTCAGCACACCCGGCAGGTGATATATCTGGAGGACCAGCAGATGGTGGTGGCGACTCCGGAGCACTTCTCCACCATGACAATCAGAAATGAGAGAGTTGAGCATATAGTGCAGGAGGTAGACTGGGACCTGGAGATGATAGAGAAGGGCGGATTCGAACACTTCATGCTCAAGGAGATATTCGAGCAGCCGGAGACCATAAAGAACGCCATGAGGGGACGCCTGATTGATGAGTACGGCATATCGAAACTCGGCGGGCTGAATATGAGCGAAGAACAGCTGAGAAAGATTGAACGGATAGTGCTGATTGCCTGCGGAACCAGCTGGCACGCGGCCCTTCTGGGGGAGTACATGATAGAGGAGAAGGCCCGGATACCGGTAGAGGTAGAGTATGCCAGTGAATTCCGTTACCGTAATCCGATAATAGAGCCTAATACCCTGGTTATGGCGATAAGCCAGTCGGGGGAGACTGTAGATACCCTGGCAGCGATGAGGGAGGCGATGGAGAAGGGAGCCAGGTGCATGGGTATATGCAATGTGGTGGGAAGCACCATAGCCAGGGAGTCTCAGGGCGGAGTATATATACATGCCGGGCCGGAGATCGGAGTGGCTTCCACAAAGGCGTTTACATCCCAGATAACTGTTCTCAGCCTGCTGGCTCTGATGCTGGGCAGGATGAGGAATATATCTTCGTCTGAGGGAAAGGATATCATTTCGGCCCTCAGGGAAATACCCCTGCAGGTGGAAAAGATCCTGGAGAAGAATGACGATATCAGGGAAATATCCAAGAAGACATGCTGTCACAATAATTTCCTGTATCTGGGCAGGGGAGCAAACTATCCGGTTGCCCTGGAGGGAGCTCTCAAGCTTAAGGAAATCTCTTATGTACACGCAGAGGGTTATCCGGCGGCGGAGATGAAACATGGCCCCATTGCCCTGATAGACAAGAATATGCCTGTGGTTATCATATGCCCCCGGGACAACGCCTATCAGAAGATCATAGGGAATATTAATGAAGTAAAGGCCAGGGACGGAATAATCATAGCGATTACCAGTGAGAATAATGATGAGATCATAGATATGGCCGATCATGTGATCTTCATTCCCCAGACACTCGATTTCCTGTATCCCATACTGGCCAGCATACCCCTGCAGCTGATGGCCTACCATATCGCGGTACTGAGGGGATGCCACGTGGATCAGCCCAGGAATCTGGCCAAGAGTGTAACCGTGGAATAGGCAGTTATTTCCCGCCGGTTGTTTTTCCTTTGTATTGATTTTTTATTGTTATTGTTTTAGGATATTCCTGATCTGTTTCAAAAGCAAAGGAGGATGGCACTTGAAGAAAATTATCAACACTGAATCGGCTCCGGCGGCGGTAGGCCCTTACAGTCAGGCAGTCAGAGCCGGAGATTTTGTATTCATCTCAGGTCAGATTGGTATTAATCCCGAGGATAAAGAGATGGCGGAAGGGCTGGAAGCCCAGGTTGAGCAGGTCCTGAACAATCTCAAGGCCGTGGTTGAGGCAGCGGGGGGGACTCTCGAATCTATCGTGAAGACTACCGTGATGCTCCAGTCGATGGATGATTTCAAGGTGATGAACGGTATCTATCAGAGGTTCTTCGAATCTGACCCGCCGGCCAGGGCAGCTTATGAGGTAGCCGCTCTGCCCCTGGGAGCACTGGTGGAGATTCAGGCAATTGCTTTTCTAGGTTGAATCGATATCTTATATTGAGTAAGGATATAAAGCTGTTGGAGGGAATGGATAGGTTCTGGTGGACCTCGAGGACTTCAAATCCTTCTGCCGGGTGCTGAAACCATCCGGGGTGGGTTCGATTCCCACACGTTCCCGCCAGTTTTAACCTGAAACTGCGGCCGGAAGCCTAATTCTTTCTGAACCTTAATCAGTTATCGGTATGAAGAAGATATGCAAAGTGACAGCCTTTATTCTCCCGCTGGCCCTTATGGTCCTTCCCGCCGGATCGAGGTCAGCTTCATTTTCGCTGCCTGTCTCGGGTAGTTTGATGGAACAAATGGACAGTTCGGGCGTAGATACCACAGGCAGCTGGTCCATAAGCAGGTTGAAAGAGGTATTGAACCGGGAGACAGGAAAGGAGCTTACCGGTGATACCGGCTGGAAGCAGAAGAAGAACGCCAGGGTGGCGATGCTGTGCGCCCTGGTATTTCCGGGGCTGGGGCAGATGTACAACGAAAAGCCGTACAAGGCTATTCTGGCCATGGGTCTGGAGACCTTCTACCTGTCCAATATACTGTTCAACTACCGCGATGAAGTCAGAGAAAGAAAGATTCGGGACAGCTATGATAAGTACATCTCGGACGATATGCTGAACGCCAACTGGAATTACCATAATGCCAGGTACATCGAATTCAAGGAGAGGAAGATCGACTGGGTGTGGTGGTCAGCCGGCCTTCTGGTGGTACTGATCTTCGACGCCTATGTGGACGCCCATCTTCATGATATGAAATTTGAGCCGGGTAAAAATGGAGGTCTGGCATTGAGTTTTGATTTTTAATTATTATATTCAGCTGAATAATTATTTCGGTATCCTAAGGAGCAGAATTGATGTCTGGAAAAAATGAGAAGAGAGGGCAGGAGAAGTCGAAGCTTAGAGAATATATTGAGATTATAGTTACCGCGGTAGTCCTGGCCCTCATAGTGAGGACCTTTCTGATTCAGAGTTATCATATACCATCCGAATCTATGCAGGACACTCTCCTGAAGGGCGATTTTCTGTTTGCCAACAAGTTTATATATGGCGCCAAGGTGCCGTTCGTGGACTGGAGGCTTCCTGCGTTAAGAGAGCCGGAACCGGGCGATATAGTCATCTTCAAGTACCCATGTGACCAGGAGACCGATTACATAAAGAGGTGTATCGCGGTGGAG
>WJIX01000016.1 GCA_014730075.1 bacterium
GGACAGCACAAACAGCAGGAACTGCTGAATCCGGAGACTCACATAGATTATCTGGACGGAAGGGGAGATTACGGCCAGCTCCTGTCCGACTGCATAAAAAAGATCGGGGATTACCGCGCATTACGGGAAAGACTGAACAAGCTGCGAAAAGAGGCTGAGGAAAACAGGGAAAAAAGAGATTTCCTTGAGCATCAGTACGGGGAACTGCAAAAACTCAATCTTGAGCCGGGCCTGAAGGACGAGCTGGAAGACAGGATAAACAGGAGCAGGAATATACACAGGTATATTTCATCTCTTACCGGAATAAGGGAACTGCTGGAAAGCAGTGAGGGCGGGGCTATAGACCTGATTGCTGAAGCGGGAAAGAAATTCGAGGAACTTGCAGAGATAGACCGGGGCTGGGAGAACTTCAGTGAGAGAGTGGAAGCGATTCTGGCTGATCTTAACGATATGCTTTCATCAGTGGATATGTCAATGGGTGAAGATTCCCTTGAAGGGGAGGACCTGGAACGCCTCCAGGAGAGGATAGCTGGTATCCAGAGGGCTGAACGAAAATTCGGCAAAAGCTATTCTGAACTTATTGAGTACAGAGACCGGCTGAAAAGGGTTCTGGATGAGCTTGAGCATGGTTCGGACGGTATTACGGAATTGCGCTGGAAGCTGGAAAAATCTGCCAGGCAACTGGAACCGATTCTGAATGAGCTTAGTGAAAGAAGGAAGGAAAACGCCGGGAGACTCGATAACGAATTGAGCTCTGAGCTTAGAAAGCTGGGTATAGAGGGGGCCCTTTTCAGGACTGAAATAAAGAAAATTGAAATTAAATCTTTATCCGGAGAAGATGATAATATAGTTTTACCATTGAAAGGTTGGGACCTGGTGGAGTTCAACCTGAGAACAAATATTGGAGAAGAGATCAAACCTCTGCGGGAAATTGTATCGGGGGGAGAGCTCTCCAGGGTTACCCTGGTCCTCAGATCTGGGCTGGCAGCCGGCAGAGGGGTTCCTACCCTGATCTTTGACGAGATAGATACCGGTCTGGGAGCTGATATGGGAGATAAGGTGTCTGATAAGATGATAGAGCTCTCGAATGATTATCAGGTTATATGCATAACGCATATACCGCAGATAGCAGCCGGTGCCGAAAAACATATTGCCATAAGGAAGAATATCGAGAACGAAAGAACCAGTTCCTTAGCAATCGATCTAACGGGAGAAGAGAGAATAGATGAGCTTGCCAGAATGCTGGGAAACAGGCAGGATCTGAGCAGAAAGCTGGCAACTCAGCTGGTAAGAAAAAAAAGCGCCCGTAGCTCAGTTGGATAGAGCGCCGGCCTCCGGAGCCGGGTGCCAGGGGTTCGAATCCTCTCGGGCGCGTAATTTTTCCTCTAATCCGGAATTAGAGGCGGGTGATAGAAGATATGAGCTGGAGACTTATATTCCTCCTGATAGTACTTTATTTTCTATACAGATCGCTGAAGAATATTTTCTTCCCCTCCCGGAATAAAAGGCCCACGGTCAAGAAGCCCCGAAATAAAGACACATTTTACGATAAGATAACCGACCAGAAGATAGAGGATATCGATTTCGAAGAAGTGGAACCGGAGGACAGGGAATGATTTTCTTCAAGGTCAAGAAACCGGACAGAAGAAGGTTCAAGTCCAAGGTAAGGGAGAAAGCCAGAAGGGAGAGGGAGAGATACTATTCAGCGATAACGGTAGTTGTGGTAAAGATTATTCTCCTGGTCTTCCTGGGGGTGCTCCTGAGCGTTTCGATCAACCTCTTCACATCCAGATTCGCCGATTCAAGCGCGGCGGCAAAGTATGCCGTGCCGGTCCTTGTAGTCATATTCATGATAGTGCTGATATACTCTATAATACGAAGTATTATAGAGATAGCACGAATGTCTAAACGAAATAATTAGGTGCAGGGCAGGCGCCAGCTGACATTTAAGCAGATCCGGTTCAGATTAAATATCTATATTTCCATAAAAATAGTCAACTTGCAGGCATGATGGCATATCTCTTGCCAAACAACAATTACGTATGGATACCCTGGAAGAATACGGGCAGAAGACCAAATATGAGATACTGCTCAAGACTTTCTCAGAGATAAGCAGTCTTATATCCCTGGGAAAGGACCGTAGTATAATATTCAATGAAATAATAAAGAGTGCTCTGAACATTCTGCCGGCGAAGACCGTCTATCTGATAATTCAGGAGGATGACAAGGTCAAGAAATATAAGGGCCTGAGCCGGAAGGGTGGGCGGTCTGTCGATATCACGGATATCCCCAATACCTCTGGTATATACAACTGGCTGAGGAGGGAACTTACCTCCAAGAAAATAGATACGAGGGGAATCTTTTCTCTGGATCTTTCCACCATAGCGGAAGAATGCTGCAGTGAGAGGGAAGAATCGAGTGCGATAATTTCTGCCCCGCTGATGTCCAAATCATCGGTTTTCGGAATAATAATGGCGATCAATGAATCGAGGGATTCAGTCTTCAGGGAGTGTGATATTCACTATCTTAATACCCTGGCCAACCAGGCTGCCATTGCCTACGAAAATTACCTGCTTTATAAAAAGCTCAAATATGAGTCGATAACTGACGAATTAACTGGTGTGTATAATTACAGATTTCTGATCAGATCCCTCAAGATAGAGATAAAGAGGGTCCTGCGTTTTGGGGGCTTTTTCTCTTTCATGATGGTAGACGTCGATAATCTCAAGGAATACAACGACAGAAACGGTCACCTTTACGGAAGCCGGGCTCTCAAGATGATAGGAGGGATTATAGAGAGCCAGTGCAGGGAGGTTGACACGGTTGCCAAGTATGGCGGTGATGAATTTGCCCTGATACTTCCAAGGACCGATCTGAATGGAGCTAAGCTCCTGGGAGAGAGAATTCTGAAGGCGGTCTACGACTTCGAATTCGGCGAGCAGAGGCGCGGAGTTCTCACATGCAGCATGGGTGTTTCAATATTCCCCTATCACTCCAGTGACCTGAAAGAACTTATCAGAAGAGCTGATACGGCACTATATTCAGCTAAGGAAGAGGGAAAGAATACAGTCAGGGTTTACCGGGAAATAGATAATAAACTTGAAAAAAGTTAATCACTTAGTGCAGAATATGTGTATAGAAAAACCATGGCCGGTGACGCTCCGCCGGAAACGATGGCAATTATCTACCGGCCCTTCAGGCACAGATGCACTTGGATAATAAGTGAAGAGGAGTCAAATTGGATTTAATTGAGAAGATTGAAAGCGGAAATGCGGTCCAGGCGGTAGTTGGTCTGGGATACGTAGGCCTGCCTCTGGCAGTGGAGTTTGCCACCGCCGGTATTCAGACGGCAGGTATAGATATTTCCGAGAATAAGATTGCTCAGATAAATAAAGGGAAGAGCTACGTCAGGGATGTTCCTGATGAGAACCTGAAGAAGGTGGTGGATAACGGTAAGCTGAAGGTGTCTTCAGACTTCTCCATCCTGAAAGATGCGGATACCGTAAATATCGCCGTACCAACACCTCTGAGGAAAACCAAGGATCCTGATATTTCCTATATAGTCGCCGCCATGGATGAAATCAGGAAATATTTTCACCCGCAGATGGTGTTGATACTGGAGAGCACAACATACCCGGGCACCACTGAGGAGGTTATACTTCCGATGCTTTCCGCAGATGGGATGAAGGTAGGAGAGGATTTCTATCTGGCCTTCTCTCCGGAGAGGGTTGACCCCGGTAATAAGGATTACAATACCAGTAATATTCCCAAGGTAGTAGGCGGGGTTACCGGAAAGTGCACCGAGCTGGCCGCCAGTATTTACAGGAGGGCCGGTATGAACCCGGTTCCGGTCAGCTCCTCCAGGGTAGCTGAAACGGTCAAGCTTCTGGAGAATACCTTCAGAAGTGTTAACATAGGGCTGGTAAATGAAATAGCTCTGATGTGCAGCCGGATGGGAATAAATGTGTGGGAGGTTATAGATGCCGCCAAGACAAAACCTTTCGGTTTCATGCCCTTTTATCCGGGTCCCGGCCTGGGAGGCCACTGCATACCGATTGATCCCTTCTATCTATCCTGGAAGGCGAAACAGAGCGGATTCAATTCCGAATTCATAGAGCTGGCCGGTCGCGTCAACGGCGATATGCCTTCCCATGTTGTAACCCTGGTCACCGACGCCCTGAACAGGGCCAGGAAATGTGTTAACGGCTCGAAGATACTGATTATGGGAGTCTCCTACAAGAAGGATATAGATGACACCAGGGAATCTCCGGCCTTCGACATCATCCAGCTCCTATCGATGAAGGGAGCCCAGGTATGTTACCATGATGATAATATCGAAGACCTGGACGAGGGATTGAATGTGGAACGCTTCGATTACAGCGCGGAGAAGCTGAGGGAGGTTGACTGCGCTATAATAGTTACCGGCCATGGAGGAGTGGATTATGAATTGCTGGTACGGAACTGCCCCCTTATCTTCGATTCCAGGAATACTCTCAAGAATTTCGAGAGCGAGAATATAATCAGACTGTAAATGACAGAGATGCACAGGAGGTAATATGTCTAAGTATCTGGTTACCGGAGGAGCCGGTTTCATAGGGTCCAATATTGTTGAGCGCCTGGTGGAGATGGGGGAGGAAGTAGTAGTGCTGGATGATCTCTCCACAGGTTACCGCGAGAATATCGAGGAGTGGATCGATGATATCGAGCTGGTGGAAGGAGATATCAGGGACACCGAAGCGGTAAGGCGCAGCCTCTCCGGGGTCGATTACGTACTCCATCAGGCAGCATTGGCCTCTGTTCCGCGGAGTATTGATAATCCTGTACTGGTAAATGATGTCAATGTCAATGGAACCCTAAATGTGCTGGAACAGTCGAGGAAGGAAGGGGTAAAGGGACTGGTCTATGCCGCTTCTTCTTCCGCATACGGGGATGCAGATGTATCTCCCAAGAAAGAGGAACTGAGGCCGCGCCCTCTTTCTCCATACGCTGTAAGCAAGCTGGTGGGAGAGCATTACTGCTCTGTCTACTCCGAAGTTTACGGCCTTCCCACCGTATCCCTGAGATATTTCAATGTCTTCGGGCCACGCCAGGATCCCGGGTCTCAGTACGCTGCAGTGGTTCCAATATTCATATCCAGGGTTCTCGAGGGGAAGAGCCCGGTCATTTACGGAGATGGAGAACAGAGCAGGGATTTTACCTACGTGAGTAATGTAGTATCAGCCAATATACTGGCGGCAAAAGCCGGCGAAGCGGCGGGTGAAATGATTAATGTGGCCTGCGGAGACAAATTCACCGTAAACCGGCTGCTGGATATAATAAAGGAGGAACTGGGCAGTGATATAGAGCCCCGGTACGAGGACCCGAGAGCGGGCGATGTCAAACATTCGCTGGCCGATATTTCCAAAGCCGGAAAGATGATCGACTATTCAGTCAAGGTTACTTTCCAGGAAGGTATCAGGAAAACAATCGATTGGTATGGACATAACCTGCGGTCTTGAATATAATGTTTCAAGCGAATCTGATTTTATAATGTTAAGCGGGCGGTAATAATGAAACTCAAAAAATCACTGGCGTTGCTGCTGGCGGTATTCATGCTGAATATCAGCATCAGTCCCATCCTGGTCTCGCAGGTGATCTCCCTGGCGGAAGGAGACAGGCTGGGGCTGAAAGTACAGCAGAGGCCTGAGCTGGACCGGATGCTCTTGATAAGCCCGGATGGCGAAGTAAATATACCGGAAACCGGTCCGGTCAGGGTGGAAGGGCTTTCACTGTCGGAAGCGGAAAATATAATACTGGAAAAACTCAGGGAAATTTATCCGGACATAACGGCAATAGAATTATCTCTGGTAGGCGAGGAAACCAGGAGGCTGATTTATGTGCAGGGCCAGGTAGTGAGGCCGGGAAGATATGAATTCGTGGATCCGCCCAATGTCTGGGAGGCGATAAGGGAAGCAGGGGGCGCTTCTCCGAGCGCTGCCCTTGAATCTGTCCGGATAATCAGGGGTAGGGGAGATGAACAGAGGACCGAGACGGTCAACCTGCAGAGAGCTATCGACAGCGGGAATTTCAGCTCGCTGCCCCTTCTCAGGCTGGGAGATACCGTGTTCGTTCCCGAGAGAGAATCCCGGATCAGTGCTGAAGGTGCTGTTATAGTGATGGGGTCAATAGCTGCTCCCGGGGCGTATAATCTCGGTGAGGGGAAGAGACTTGAGGACGCTCTGGCGGCGGCAGGGGGGATTTCATCTAACTCCAAACTGGATGAGATCAGTATATTGCGTGAGGATGCCGGAGGGAACGTGACAATAATTACGGTTGATTTCAGCCGTTACCTGGACTACGGAGATATGGAGAACAATCCCGTGATTTATCCGGGCGACACGGTAAATATTCCCAATCAGACCAATATACTCAGGCAGATGTTGACCAACCCGGGTTATCTACTGGCACTGGTGACCACAGTAATAACCGTATCTTCATTTCTGAGTGACTGATCCGGTTCAACAGAGGTGGAAAGTATTGGATGATGTAAGAAAAATAACCCCCGATCAGGAACCTGACAGGATAAACCTTAAGGAGTACTGGAAGATTCTCTGGAGGAAGAAGTTCCTTCTGATTATTCCGGTGGCTATCTCCATGGCCATTGCGCTGGTCGGAGTAAGGTACCTTACCCCGGTATATCAATCATCCACTGTAATTTCAGCGGAGAGAAACAGAGCATTTTCAGGATCGGTCGACCGTTACATAGCAGAGGATGGAGGGAACACCAGAAACAGGAGGTACCTCTCCATGGTCAGGGCGGAAATAAACAGCAGCAGCTTCATGGAGAGCGTTATAGACCGGCTGGGATTAATCAATGCCGCTGCTTCCAGGGGTTACTTCGAGGAGAACGTTTCAAGCACCGGTGGTATCTCTCCGGAGGACAGGCTTCGCAGAGAGCTGATCGGACTTCTCGGTGACAAGATAGAGGTTTCCTCCCCCGCCCCAGGTTTTTACAGAATCGGTGTTTTTGACACCGATCCCGACAACGCTCACGTGCTGGCTGAAGAAATTACGGAAGCATACCTTGACGCTCAGCAGAGACAGAAGATCGCCGGAATACGCCAGGCCGGGGCTTTCAGTAATGAACAGCTGGCTATTTACCGGGAGAAACTGGACGCCTCGGAGAAGGAGCTCGCGCGGCTGGACGCAGAGCTCAGAAGGAGCGATCTGGAAAACAACCCGGTCAATGCCGGCAACATAAACGCTGCCAAGGTAAGAATGAAGAACCTCAAGGCGGAGGTGGGCAAGAACAGGATCACGCTGAATAGAATAAGGACCAGACTGACCTCCATCTTCGAGATGATCCCCTCCAGCCGGGAGGTAGCCGAAAACGAGCGGGTGCAGAGTATCGAAAACCAGCTTTCCGCGAGAGGAGATGAGAGGATTCTGGCTAATATGGCAGGCGAGTCGGGGCTGGCAGAGATCGACCGGCAGATAGAATCCCTATGGGATGAACTCAGGACCAGGATCGGATCGATTGTAAGAGAAGAATACTCGGAGGTTTCAAGCGAATACTATCCGATAATTACGGAGTATTTCTACCAGCAGTATAAGCTCCAGTACTTCGTGGCCAAGATGAATAAAC
This sequence comes from bacterium, assembly GCA_014730075.1. Taxonomy (GTDB): domain Bacteria; phylum Krumholzibacteriota; class Krumholzibacteriia; order Krumholzibacteriales; family WJIX01; genus WJIX01. The sequence continues at coordinate 7,625 of WJIX01000016.1, forward strand.
TGGAGGGATATGTAGAACAGTACGAGAACGATCTGGAGAGGCGCCCAATGCTCCAGAGAAAATACGAAAGGGTAAAGAGAGAGGTCGAGAACAATCGGACCATATATCAGGCTTTTCTGGAATCTAAGACCTCGGCGCAGATCAGCGAAGCGGTTCAGAGCTCCAAACTCGGACTTAACTTTGAGGTAATCGAAAGAGCCAAGAAGCCCATATCGCCGGTGAAGCCGAATAAAATGAAGGTTATTGTAATTGCACTGATGTTTGGATGCGCCGCTGGAGTGGGGGCCATACTGGTATCGGAGTATATCGACGATTCATTCAGGACAGTAGAACAGGTGGAAAGTATCCTCCAGCTGCCGGTCCTTGGAACGATTCCGAAGACGGTGGATCACTTCCAGTGGGAAAGAAAGGAGCTGGGCCGAAAGGTGCTGGTATGGATCGTAAGCATATTCATATTTGCTTCGGTGATCAGCGGGGCCATTTATTTCTACGCCAATTCATTGAAGGCATCCAGGCTGGGATTCAAGATCAGCGAAACATTAAGAGGGAGAAACGCCGATGAAGGGCGATAAATCCAAAGACATATTCAATATGTTTGATCAGGAAAGCCCTATCGCTACTGAGATGAGGCGCCTGTATTCCAATATTCGAAACAAGCTTCAGAAGAAATCGATGAGGTCTTTTCTGATAACCAGCGCCAACCGGGGGGAGGGAAAGAGTACGGTAGCATCACACCTTGCCCTTACGGTAGCCAGATTCAAGGAAAAGAAATCTCTGATAGTAGACTCCGACCTGAGAAGGCCGAAGATAGACAAGATCTTCAATGTGCCCAAGGAGCCGGGACTGTTCGAATGCCTGGAGGGAAAAGCGGACCCACTCGATGTGGTAAAGGACACCAGGATAGAGAACCTGAAGGTTATTACCAGCGGCAGGACCGAAAGATCTCCGGCCCATCTGTTTGAACGGGACGTGATGACCCAGATATTCGACAAGATCAAATTTTATTATGATATAGTCATAGTCGACAGCGCTCCGGTCATCCCGGTAAGCGATCCGATGCTGGTCTCCGGAGCTGTGGATGGAGTTATTCTGGTGACCCTGGCAGGAAAGACCCCTCGGAATGTGGCGATCAGGGCAAAGAAAATCCTTCAGGACGCCGACGCAAATATCATTGGGGTGGTAATAAATAATCTTTCAGAGGTACTGCCTTATTACTACGACTACAATTATTACGGTTACAGCAGCAAGTTCAAGAAGTGAGGAACAGATTATGAATGCATATTACAGGGGCGGAAAGATAACAATCATCTTCCTTGCATTAATGCTATTCGGGATTTCCTGTGCCCGGGGTTCAGCCGACTCTCTCTGCTGTTCCTTCGAGGGGAATTCCAGGGGGCTGAGGATGGCTATCAGCCGTGAGTATTCCATAAAAGGGGTACTGCCTTACCGTCTCTGCGATCTCAGGATGGGCCTTAATTATGGCATTTCAATATATGGAAGGGGTTATGAGAGACGGGAGGCGGAACTGAAATTCTCCCCCGATGGCATTTGTCAGATATCGGGGATGAGGATGGAAACAGTAATCATGAACGGGATACTTCCGACCAGCGGGACCTTTATGAGGGGGAGGGAACAGCAGGGATATGTCGACCTTCTATCCCTCGCCGGGGGGCTTTACATCTTCTACCGGGAGAACGACCAGTATCACGACCTGAAGGACAGATATGACAGACTTAATTCATACCTCAGCGAAGGTGATAACTACAGCGAACAGCTTCGAAGAGAAGCGCACAGGGCGTATGTGTACGCTGACCAGCAGAATTCATACCGAAAGAAGATACTGCTTATGACCTCCGCCCTGTATGCCTATCAGCTGATAGAGCCGCTGTTCATGGATTCTCCCCCCGCATACAGCATGGAGGAGGGAAGGGGAAGTATACTCTTTAACGGTTCGAAAAAAAGCACCGGCAGGGCTTTTCTCTATTCCCTGATAAGGCCGGGCAGGGGACAGTTCTATCAGGGGAAGACTGTCAGGGGGCTGTTCTTTTCGGCTGTTTCCGTGATAGCTGGATATATAGCACTGGACCAGAATAACCAGTATAAGAAAAAGGTGGATGATTACGAGATATCTCTGGAGGAATACAGTTCAGCGCGCACTGCCAGTGAAAGATCGCGATTCCTCCAGGATGCGGAAATAATGCGGGAAGACGCTGAAGATGCTAGGGATAACAGGAACCTCTCTATCTATATCCTGGCAGGTGTATGGGGAGCCAATCTGATAGACACACTGATGTTCGATTGCCAGTCTGATATGGGCTGTTATTCCTTTAATATTACACCGGCAGGATTTGAGCTTGCTTACAGTTTCTGATATTACGGAGGTTGGAAAGTGATGAACAGGCGTTATATAATATTGATTTTATCATTATTAGCCGCTCTGTACGGCGGATGTTTTGAGGACCTGGAAGAAATTCCGGTCTACAGCGACGCGGAAGATCTTGAAGCGCCTGAGATAGTCATGCTTCAGAGTGCTGACAGCGAGATAACCATCAACTGGAACAGTATCGCCGGGGCATCCGGGTACAGAGTATACCGGAGGACGATCCAGAGTGAGGAGAGACTGGTAACTGAAACTCCCGATACCTTATTTACTGACACCGGCCTGCTCAACGGTCAGGAGTACTACTATTCAGTGGCGGGTATCACCGGCGGAGGAATTGAAGGTGGAAGGTCTGACTGGGTACGGGCGGTTCCTTCCGCCTATTCCATAACCATCAATCAGGGAAGCCAGTATACCAGTTCCAGGAATACGTCCCTCTCACTGACGGCACCTTCGAGCACAGTGCTGATGAAGATTTCCAACAGCCCTGACCTGACCGGAGAGGACTGGGAGACCTTCAGCTCTTCCAGAACCTGGATTCTGGAAAATGGTGATGGGATGAAAACTGTGTACGCCATTTTCATGGATGAGAGTGGAAGCGAGTCCGGAGTTATCAGCGAAACAATCTACCTGGATACCTACGCATCTGTTATGGGGATAAACATAACCCCGGAGACAGGCATCAATATTGGGGATATAATCCACTTCAGAATGGATGTGGAGGGTAATGAAACCGGTGGTGAAGGGTATCTCTTCATTGAAGGTTATCCCGAGAGTATAAGGCTGTACGACAATGGAGAAGCAGGGGACAGCCAGGATTCGGACGGCCGGTACGAAACCGATTTTCGATCTCCCCGCTCTCTCAGGGGAGTGGATCTGGCGGTAACGGGACAGTTCACGGACAGGGCCGGCAATATCTCTCCGGTATATGAGTCTGAAGGGACTATAACCTTTACCGACCCCCCGGAACCGGTACAACTCCTGGGAATAAGCGATTCGACAATAAACAGGATAACCATAGAGTGGGTTTCATACCAGGAGGATGATTTTTATTCCTACATTGTTTACAGGGATACGGTTTCTCACAGTGTGCAGGAGTTCGAGGATCCCAGGTACAAGATCCAGGAACTCTTCAACCAGCAACAGGATTCTTACCCTGACAGCGGCCTGGATGAAGCAGTGAGATACTACTACAGAGTCTATATAGTTAATGACCTTTCGGAAACAGCTGGAAGCAATGAAATATCGGCATCCACTTATGATGCTCTTCCTGATCCGGTAATTCTGGATGAGCTTTCCTCCGTCGGGACAGACCAGGTTACTCTGACCTGGAGCATTAATCAGAATACTGATTTCAGCGAATACAGGATATACCGGGATACTTCCCCCGGAGTGACCAATGAGCCATCTCTGCTGGTTGCAACTATAGGAAACAGGGAAATAACATGGTATGATGACAGCGGTATTAATTTGACAAGTAACGATTACTATTATAGAATATATATATACGATACGGGTGGGAATTTCAGCAGAAGTAACGAAGTGACATCAGAACCGTAAATACTAAGGGACGAGGGACTGCGGAAAATTCACCAAGAGAATCGATATTATGGGTGTTTTTACCCATAAAATGGGAGCCCGCTAAAAAGGCATATTTAATTAACTGAGGTTGTAGCAAGCCGTATGTGCTATAATAGCAGGATGTTATAACTACCAGTTAGAGCGGTTTAGAGGGCTGGGGGATGGGTAACTATTTCAGGTACAGAAGTTGCGTACTGATAAGGGAAAGTACTATTGTATCCAGATTCTGAAAGGTTACAGCTTAAATAGATGAGCATTTATAAACGGTCAATAAGCGGAATGAAAAACAGCGGAGCTTACCAGAACAGGGCATTTGATCCTTTCGTTGACAGCATCACCATGCTTGGAAACAGGCTTGAGAAGAGTAGTCCGCTCACAGACTCTGATTATCCTTTCAGGAGACTATTTGATATAATAGCAGCTTCATTGGCATTGATCATTCTCTCGCCGGTAATTCTGTTTGCCGCTCTTCTTATCAAGCTTGAATCGAAAGGCCCGGTATTCTATAAGCAGGAGAGGATCGGGCTCAACCGCAGGAATGGCGACAGGCGTAATAGAAGCGACATTGACGGTGGGGACACCCTCAGGGACCGTCGCAGCGGGCGGGACAGGAGGCAGAATTCCGAAGCGGGTAAGCCTTTCGTGATGTTCAAGCTCCGAACGATGAAAACAGACGCGGAGAAACACGGACCGGTTCTGGCATCCGCAAATGACTCAAGGATTACCAGGGTGGGAAGGATACTCCGAAAGACCAGGGTAGATGAACTTCCACAGTTTATTAATGTTATTAAGGGAGATATGACCCTGATAGGTCCACGCCCGGAGAGATCATTCTATATTAAGGCTCTCTCAAGGGATGTCCCCGAATTCCCACTGCGGCTCAAGACCAAACCTGGCATTACGGGCCTGGCCCAGGTCGAATCCGGTTACGCGGATACAATTGAGGCGATGAAGACAAAGCTGATGTACGATCTTAATTATATTATGACGAAATCTTTTCTCCAGGATATTGCCATCGTGCTCAAAACATTCTACGTTGTAGTGTCCGGAAGAGGCGCACAGTAAGAGCCAGGCACCTCCCTCAATCTGATATAATTTCAGTGCAATAAACAGAATAGCTTGACCAGGGAAGAAGTTCATCTTAAACTCATCTCCGGTGAGCCATTATGGAAATGAACAGATTCATTATATTATCAACATGCTTCTTCCTTTTCATACTCACTGCCGCAATATTTCTGCCTGTGGAGGGTGCTCTTTTTGCTTATCCGCTGGTTATTATTGCGGCGGTTATCATGATCAGGCGTAACAGGGTAGAGTATGAACGAAAAGTGGAAAAGGTTCGAAGGAATCTTCGAAACCTGAGAAGCGAGGGACTTTACATAGAGGAGAGGGTACATGAGAAGGGAGATATTTTCTACAATACCCTTCTGGCAATCCTCAAGGATATGGAAAGGACCATGTTCAAACTGGTGGAAAAGAATATCCAGCTCCTGTCGCTCAAGGAGATCGGAAGAAATATTATCAGCTCTCTGGATGAGAAGAAGCTGGTCGAATCGATGTTCGATTACCTGATGCAGGGGGTCGGATACAAGGAGGTCGCCCTGCTGATGCTGCGGCGCAGCAGGAATATGATTCAGGCTATCGTTAATATTGAAAAGGGGAACAAGGTTGTCAGGAGGGTGATAAATTTTGACCTCTCAGATCTTGAAGGAGCGGTGATGGAGTCTCTCAAGGCGGGAAAGCCGTTCATGATAAAGGACGCATCCATGCACCCGCTTCCGGTTATAGATGGAAAGGAGCTCTTCCCCGGCAGTACCATGTCATCTTTTATCTGCGTTCCGCTTCTTAAGAATTCCCAGGAAATGTTATGCGGTAATGACCAGTACTGCATTCTGGCGAATGAAGAGGAGAGTGATGAATATTACCTGACCGATAACCGTTGCCTGTCCTGCCCTGAGATCCCCATGCTGGGAGCACTGATAGTCACGGACGGGTACAGGGCAACGCCTCTTACCAAGATCGATCAGGTAACCATAGAAACGGTCAGTTCCCTGGTAAGCGCCAATATCGAGAACTGGGGGCTTTACCAGAATCTGAAGCAGGAGGAGAAATTCCGGGACAAGATACTGGAGGGTATGATACACGGGTTGATAGTTACAGACCTGGACGGGATAATAACCTTCGTTAACAGAAGCACCGAAATATTGAGCCAGAAAAGCGCGGAAGAGCTGGAGGGGACAAACCTGTTCGAGCTGATAGAGGATATAGATGGCGAGGTAGACGAAAAGGAATATTTCGATACTCTATACCTTGACGGTTCCATCAGCTTCCGGGAGGCTGTACTGAGAGGGGGAGAGGATCATCAGATCCCGATCCGTATGAATGTTTCGAGGTTCCTGGGAGAGAATGACGAACTGCAGGGCGCCATTGTTCTGTTTGTGGATCTCAGCGATATCAAGGAGATGGAGAAGGAGATACGGCAGCTTGACAGGCTGGCGGCTCTGGGCAGGTTTACCTCCGCGATCGCCCATGAAATCAGGAATCCACTTACCGGCATAGGGGCGGGTATACAGTACCTGAAGAGGAGCAGCGAGTTCAACGAGGAACAGGAGGCCAGCATTGAATCGATCCTGAGTGAGGTGAGCAGGCTGGACAGGATTATCAGCGACCTTTTCAAGGTGGCCAAACCAAGGGATATACTTTATCAGAAAACTGATGTTTCGAAATTGATCGAAAGAAGTTATAATTCTGTCAAAGAGATACTTATAAATCATTCAGTCGATTTCGAGCTTCAAGTACAGGAAGATATACCGGAGGTAGAAATAGACCCTGACCAGATCAGCCAGGTCCTTATAAATCTGTTTAAGAATTCAGCAGAGTCGATAGAGGGAACGGAGGGCAGGGTGCTGGTGACAGCAACACATAACAGGCGGGCAAATGACAGCGGCAGGGCGGTTCCCGGAAAGCTCAAGATAAGGGTTGAAGATAACGGGTGCGGTATCGACCCCGAGCATATAGACAGGGTTTTCGAGCCGTTCTTTTCCCGTAAGAACAGAGGTACAGGTCTGGGGCTGTACATCTGCCACAGTATAATCAAGCACCACCATGGAAGGATGGAAGTAGAATCCGAAAAAGGCAGGGGAACCACATTTACTGTAGTATTGCCAACTGAGAGGTACGGAGGTAGATAGCACATTGAAACCGTTAGTTCTACTGGTAGACGACGAAGACACCATCAGGCTTTTCCTGGAAAAGACGCTGAAGGATGAGGGTTATGAAACCTTTACTGCTGAGAATGGGGCGGAAGCGATCGAAATAGTTGACAGAGAGCTTCCCGACCTGATCCTTCTGGACCTGAAACTACCCGATATCAGCGGGCTGCAGGTTCTTGAGAGGGTAAAGAAGGAGTACCCGGAGATATGTATCGTCATGCTTACCGCGTTCGGTGATATAGAAACAGCCGTATCGGCTATGAAGAAGGGGGCCTTCGACTTCGTAAGCAAACCGGTCAATCTGGATCAGCTGCTTTTTGTGGTTGAGAAGGGGCTGGAGTCACAGAGGCTGAACCGTGAGCTGATAAATCTGCGCAGGAGGATCGAGCTCGGCTTCGATAAGGATTATGTCCCGGGCAAGAGTGAGAGTATGCGCAGGATATATGATATTGTTAAAACCGTGGCTGCAAGCGATACCACAACAGTGCTGATACAGGGTGAGAGCGGGACGGGGAAGGAGATGATAGCTAATTTTATCCACAAGTTCAGTCCCAGAAGCAAGAAGGCCTTTATGGAGGTGAACTGTGCCTCTCTCCCCGAAGAGCTCCTGGAAAGCGAACTGTTCGGCCACGAAAAAGGGGCCTTCACGGACGCCAAGAACAGAAAGCTGGGCCTGCTGGAACTGGCTGACGGAGGGACCCTCTTCCTGGATGAAATAGGCGAGATGAGCATGACCATCCAGGTCAAGCTCCTGAGGGTGCTGGAGAAGATGTCATTCCGGAGGGTAGGCGGCACCAAGGACCTTAAAGTGGATGTCCGTATCATTTCGGCCACAAACAGGAACCTTTCCGCAGCGGTAGAAGAGAGCCGGTTCAGAGAGGACCTCTATTACCGTCTCAAGGTAGTACCTATCAATATACCCCCACTCCGGGAGAGGCAGGAGGACCTGTTTAACCTGGTCAGGCATTTCCTGGATAAGTTCAACAGAAAGTTCAGGAAGAATTTCAGGGAAGTTGATGACGGTGCATTTGAAAAGATGATTGAATACAGATGGCCCGGTAATATAAGGGAGCTTCGCAACGTAATAGAGAGGATAGTACTTCTCGAGGATGACGAAGTGCTTAAGGAAGAGCACCTTCCAGTGAGTATAGGCCGTAACCTGTCCGCGGGAGATCAGTCGCTGGTCAACCGGATAAAGGTCGCCATGAACAAACCATTCCCTGATGCTGGAATCGATTTCGAGGATATAGTGGATCACCTCCAGGCGGAGTTGATATCAAAGGCGATGAGAGAGACCGGGAGCAACCAGAGCAAAGCCGCGGAGCTTCTCAACCTGAACCGGGACAAGCTGAGATACAGGCTCAAGAATCTGGATTTCAAGGAAGAATGAATAATACCCTGTTGAAGAAATATGGTTCTATAATAATGATGCTGGCCCTGGCACTCCAGAACGGATCATGCGGGGTCTACAGCACTACCAGCAGAGTAGCCGGAGACATAAAGAAAATATACATTCCTACCTGGAGAATAACA
>WJIX01000254.1 GCA_014730075.1 bacterium
ATATATCGGAAGATAGCGGTTCAGCCGGGGATGATCCCCGGAAAGATGAGGTAAATGAAGCTCTGGCCGGTCTGCAGGAGCATGGCGATACCCCTGCCGCGGATGATCAGTCCCCGGAAAGCGCCGAGAGGGAGACTGGCGAAGCGCAGCCGGAGGAGGATTCCGGCGACCGGGAAGAAGTCCGGAAAGAGCAGAGAGATGAAAATGCCTGGTCGATGGAGGAATTCAGAAAGAACCTGACCAATATTTCCGAGGATAATTAACCGGGTTGCAGATAGAGGTAAATTTTACAGGGGATCTTCGCTCCGAACAGCGGTATAATCTGCTTTCCTTTAATATATATATTTATTATATACCGGATGAAAGGACCTGCCCTGTGGCCGGTTTTGTCGATTCTTCTTGAAAACCATCGGGTTGGAAACTAAAAGATATATATAAGTCCTGACGGAATCCTGGAGGTTGGAAATTGGAGAGTTTATTTGACAGGGTCCGAAAAAGCGCGCGGTATATAAAAAAACAGGTAAAGATGAAGAAACCCACCTACGGGCTTGTACTGGGAAGCGGCCTGGGAGGGCTGGCAGACAGGATAAGTATCAAGGGAAGGATACCATATTCCGATATAGAGGGGTTTCCTGTTTCAACGGTGGAGGGAATCCACGCGGGAAACCTGATCCTGGGAGAGCTGGGTGGCAAGCGAATAGTAGCGATGGAGGGAAGGGTCCACTACTACGAGGGCTACACCATGAAAGAGGTTACCTATCCGGTGAGGGTGATGAAGGCCCTGGGGGCGAAGTCTCTGATACTGACATCAGCGGTGGGAGGGATGAATCCACAGTTTGAACCGGGTGACCTTATAGTAATAACCGATCATATAAACCTGATGGGTGACAATCCCCTGATAGGGCCGAATGATGAACGGCTGGGGCCCAGGTTCCCCGATATGAGCCAGCCCTACAACAGGAATTATATCACCAGGATCGAGAAGGTGGCCCTGGACCTTGGAATACCTCTGAAGAGAGGGGTGTTGGCCGCGGTGGCGGGGCCGAATCTGGAGACCGCCGCGGAATACCGTTTTATGAGAAGGATAGGGGCTGATATAGTGGGAATGTCGATGGTCCCGGAGAATATCGCGGCAGTGCACGCCGGCATGAAAGTGCTTGGCGTTTCTGTAGTTACCGATGAGGCGCTGCCGGACTGCCTGGAGCCGGCCGATATAAAGGAGATAATAAAAGTTGCCCGGAAGGGTGAGAAAAAACTCTGCCGGTTGATGATCGAGTTCCTTAAAAGGCTTTAAGTATCCTTGACCTGAGGCTGGTTTTCGATTATAGAATTTCGTATATTGAAATCCGGCAGTGAAATTTTAATAATATTCTGAATACAGAGATACAGGTGAGAATCAGATATGTGTGAAAAAAAGACCAGAGAAATGTACCCTGACCTGCACTCCCAGAGCGACGCCGTAACCGGGGAGGAAGAACTCCTGGAATACTGGCAAAAGCATGATATCTTCAAGCGGAGCGTTGAGGAGAGACCGGAGGATAACCAGTTCGTATTCTATGAGGGGCCCCCTACCGCCAATGGCAGGCCGGGGGTGCATCATGCCATGTCCAGGACTATCAAGGATACCATCTGCCGCTACAAGACCATGCGGGGCTACAGGGTAGAGAGAAAAGCGGGATGGGATACCCATGGGCTTCCCGTGGAGATTGAGGTGGAAAATAAGCTGGGCCTGGATGGAAAGGACCAGATCGAGGAGTACGGGGTTGCCGAGTTCAACGCCGAGTGCCGCAAATCTGTTTTCAAATACCTGGACGAATGGCACGAGTTTACCCGAAAGCTTGGTTTCTGGCTGGACCTGGACAACCCGTACGTGACATGCACCAATGATTATATCGAATCGGTATGGTGGATACTGAAGCAGTTCTGGGACCAGGGCTACCTATTCGAGGGGCACAAAATCGTTCCGTACTGCCCCCGCTGCGGGAGTTCTCTGTCCAGTCACGAGGTTTCACAGGGGTACCGGGATGTAGCGGACCCCTCAATTTATTTCAAGCTGAAGATTGAGGGTGAAGAGGGTTACTTTCTGGTATGGACCACTACTCCCTGGACCCTTCTTTCCAACGTGGCCCTGGCGGTCGGTCCGGAATTCGATTACGTGAAGGTAAAACACCAGGGGGATATCCTGGTCCTGGCCGAGGCACTTCTTGGGGTGCTGGAAGGTGATTATGAAGTAATAGAAAAATTCAAGGGTGAGAAGCTGGTGGGAAAGAGATACCAGCCCTGCTTCCCCTATTTCAAGGATGCCGAAGGCGGATTCAGGGTGATCAAGGCGGATTTCGTGACCCTGACCGACGGTACCGGTATAGTTCATACCGCCCCGGCTTTTGGAGAGGATGACTACCGGGCCGGTACCGAGGAAGGGTTGCCTTTCGTTCAGCCGGTGGACCAGAGGGGCAGATTCGCCGATGAGATAGAAAAGTGGGCGGGGCGGTTCGTTAAGGACTGTGACGAAGAGATCATCGCGGACCTGGAGGAAAGAGGGCTGCTCTACAGAAGTGAAGAGATCAGGCACTCCTACCCCTTCTGCTGGAGATGCGATTCCCCGCTGCTCTACTACGCAAGGCGGTCATGGTATATCCGGACCACCGCTTTCAAGGATTTGCTGATCTCAGCCAACTCTAAGGTGCAGTGGTATCCTCCTGATGTGGGGGAAAAGAGATTCGCCAGATGGCTGGAAGGTAACGTGGACTGGGCCCTCAGCAGGGAAAGATACTGGGGGACTCCGTTGAATATCTGGACCTGCGATTCCTGCGGAGAGAAATACTGCATCGGGGATATGAATGAACTTCGCTCCATCAGCGAGCCGATGCCGGACGATTTCGATCTGCACAAGCCCTTCGTGGATGACCTGGATGTGGGATGCCCTGAATGCGGAGGGAAGATGACCAGGGAAAGCGAAGTGATCGACTGCTGGTTCGACTCCGGTGCCATGCCGTTCGCCCAGCAGCACTATCCCATGGAGAACATGAAGGACTTCAATAACTGTTACCCCGCTGAATTTATCAGTGAGGGTGTGGACCAGTCCAGGGGATGGTTTTATTCGCTACTGGTAATTGGTGCTTTCCTGACCAAGGAAAGCCCTTACCGAAGATGCCTGCCACACGGTATGGTACTCGACCACAAGGGTCTCAAGATGAGCAAGTCCCGGGGCAACGCCGTTTTCGCCAGCGATGCACTGAAGGAATTCGGGGCGGACGCCCTGAGATGGTTCCTGATGACCTCGGGAGCACCACACCTTCCCAAGCGGTTCGACCCGGAAGCGCTGATCGATTCCGCGAACAGGTTCGTTGGCACCTTCCGGAATCTATACAATTTCTTCGCGCTTTACGCCAGGATAGATGAATTCGTTCCCACCGGCAGCGCGGGAACCGAAAATATAATGGATAGATGGCTGCTGTCACGGTTCAACTCCACCGTTGGCGATGTTACCGAAGCCCTGGAGGATTACGATATCACCAGGGCCGGAAGGATACTTGACCGCTTCGTGGTGGATGAATTGAGTAACTGGTACCTCAGAAGCTGCCGGAGAAGATTCTGGAAGAACGAGATGAGCGGGGACAAGAAAGATGCCTATGAGACTTTCTACCTGGTCCTGAGGGATATTTCCAGGTTGATCGCTCCGATACTCCCCTTCATCAGTGAGGCTGTTTTCCTGAGGCTGCGGAGCGCAGAAACCGGTGAAGCTGAGAGCGTTCACCTCTCCGGGTATCCCGAGCCGGACGAGGATATGGTAGACCGGGAGCTCGAAAGAAAAATGGAGGAAGTCCTCCACGTGGTAACCGCCGGAAGAGCATCCAGAAACAGGGCGGGAATCAAGGTAAGAACTCCCCTGTCAGAAATCCTCGTGCATGCGGCAGGTGAAGATAAGCTCGACTGGCTGGAGGATGAAAACTATCTCTCACTGGTAACGGGCGAGCTGAATATCAAGAAGGTCAGCAGGATCGAGAGCACCAGAGATTATATCTCCCTGGTTGCCAAACCGGAATATTCGATCCTCGGCAAGAGATTCGGCAAGAAGATGAAGCAGGTGGCAGGTATCATCGGAGATTTCTCCCAGGATACCATAAGGAAACTGGAATCAAGGGGAGAGATCCTGTTCGAGCTGGATGGCGGCAGGGAAAAACTGGAGCTGGAAGAGGTAAATATCGAGAGGGAAGTTGTCGATAATTACACCGCCGGAGAAGATAGTGAGACAACAGTGATACTGAATACGATCCTTACACCGGAACTTGTCAGGGAGGGTATGGCCCGGGACCTGGTCAACAGGATTCAGAATTTCCGGAAGGAGTCGGGATTCGAGGTTAGCGACAGAATAATGCTTGCCTTCACCGGCGCGGAAGAGGTAAAAGAAGTAATCGAAGAATATGACGATTATATACGTAGTGAAACACTCACGGAATCGATAGATAATGGTGAAAAGGACTGGCCCCATGAAACTGAATTCAAACTGGATGGCCGGGAAGTGAGGCTCTGGACAAAAAAGAAGTAGCGCACTGAAACAGGAGAGTTGAAATGCCTTCAAGAAAGAAATACAAGTACAACAAGAAGGAACTGAAAAAATTCAGAGAATTGATTCTGGCTGAACGCAACAGGATTGTCAGTGAGCTCGGCCGTATCAACAATGAGATAAAGAATGCCTCTGACAGCGGGAGCAGCGGCTCGAATTATGCGTCCCATCTGGCCGATAGCGGGACAGACGGGATGGAGAGGGAAAAGCTGTATCTGTATGCCAGCCAGGAGGGGGATTACCTGCGGGCCCTGGATGAAGCTCTGGAGAGGATAGAGAGGGGCATTTACGGGAAGTGTGAATCCTGTGGAGAGCTTATACCGAAGAAGCGTCTGAATGTGGTTCCCGCGGCAAGAATGTGTATCGTCTGCCAGACCAACCAGGAGAAGAACCAGCGAGGTTGATGGATGCTGTATTTTACCATTGCCGCGCTGGTTGTGATACTCGATCAGGCCTCCAAGCGGATTGTCCTCAATACCTTGTCCCGGGGGGAGCCCAGGGAGGTAATTGGATCCATCCTCAGAATCAAATTAAGCTACAATCCGGGCGCTATACTGGGATTTCTCTCTGAATCAAGGCCGGTTCTTCTTGCAATGACATTCATATCGATAGCGGCACTCATTTTTTTTTCGTACAGGATGAGGTACGCCCCGGTCCTGAAGAGGGTTTCCCTGGGGCTGATTCTGGGCGGTGCATTCGGGAATCTGGTAGACCGGGTGGCTTCGGGGAGCGTGGTCGATTTCATAGATATGGGAATAGGGAGTTACCGGTGGCCAACCTATAATGTGGCGGATATAGCCGTAACTGTCGGAGCTGTAATTCTTATCGGAGGATTTATATTTCACCCGGAGGATGAAAGCAGAGAATCTGATTATCCCGGCACCTCTTCCCGGACAGGTGATTGAAGCCGTCCAGCCCGTTTTCCCCGGAGTTATTGTGGATGATAGAAGAAGATATGAATTCATAGTGGACGAGGAAGATGCCGGCGAACGTGCGGACAGATACCTCAGTGACCGGATCCCCGGATTCTCAAGGACCAGAATACAGAAAGCGATAAAAGCGGGAGATGTCCTGATAGATGGAAAACCCGCCGGGAAGCCTGCCGTGATACTCAGGGAGGAGCAGCGCGTATTAGTTGAAATCTCCCCTCCCAAACCGATAAAAGCGGCCCCGCAGAATATAGATATAGATATAGTCTACCAGGATGAGGACCTGGCGGTGGTTAACAAGCAGGCCGGGCTGGTGGTACACCCCGCACCGGGGAATCCCGACGGAACACTGGTAAACGCCCTTCTCTATCATTGTGGAAACCTCTCGGGGATAGGGGGTGAGATTCGCCCCGGTATAGTCCACAGGCTGGATAAGAATACTTCCGGCCTCCTGGTGGTGGCTAAGAATGACCGGACCCATTATCATCTCAGTGATCAGCTTGCCAGAAGAAAGGTAAAAAGAGAGTATAGAACGATTGTCTGGGGCAGGATGAAGGATATGGAGGGTGAGATAAACGCTCCCATAGGCAGATCGCCATCCAACCGTAAGAAGATGACTGTCCTGGAATCGAGGGGCCGCGATGCCCTGACATATTATAATGTTATAGACACTTTTCCGCCTTTTCAGTATATTAATGTCAGACTTGGTACCGGAAGGACCCATCAGATCAGGGTTCATTTTTCGTATGCGGGCAGGTTCGTATTGGGAGACCCCGAATACGGAGGAAGAAAAATTCGCAGGGGCAGCCTCTCCGCCGATGAAATCAGGATAGCGGAGAAGGCCCTTTCTGTTATCGACAGGCAGGCCCTGCATGCGGCCCGGCTGACATTCTATCATCCGGGGAAAAGCCGGGAAATGGTTTTTTCAGCCCCCCTGCCCGATGATTTCGGGTCAGTGCTGTCGGTAATCGGAGGTACTGTTTGAAGTATAAGATAAGGGAGAAAGAAGGGGTGGTCCTGATAGACCTCTCTGGAAAGTTGATGGGAGGGAGTGACGCCGAGTTGTTCAAGGATTGTATCTACGATCTTCTGGAGAAGGGCAGAAAGAAGATTATCGTCAATCTGGGCAAGGTAACCTGGATAAACAGCGCCGGAGTGGGTATACTGATAACCGGATATACCACCATGCGCAAAAAAGAAGGGGACCTCAAACTGCTGAACGTTTCGGAAAAGATAAAAAGTATTCTATATGTAACCAAACTGAATCTGATATTCGATTGTTACGAAGATGAAGAAGATGCCATTGAAAGCTACTCCTGAAATTATCTCTTACTGGGAGGTTGTTGGTGACCGGCAAGATATCTCTGGAATTTCCGAGTGAATATAAATATCTCAACCTTGTAGATGCACTGTGCAACGGGATAATCAGAGATATTGAACTCGATCCGAAGACCGCCACCGAGATTGCGGTGTCGGTTATAGAGGCCTGTACCAATGCCCTGGAGCACGGAAACAAATCCAATCCGGCAGTCAATGTAAGGGTCCTGTTCATGTGGGATAAGAATAGATTTGCCGTGGAGGTTTATGATTGTGGGGAGGGATTCGACTACAGAGAGTATATGAAAAATATCCCCGATCCAAGCGATATAGACCATATTCGCGGACGGGGAATATTTATAATGAAAGAGATGATGGACAGCCTCTCCTTCGAATTTTCAGACAATGAAGGTATGAAGGTAACTCTGGAAAAAGTGATTTCCGGATAGAATCCTTTCCGGCGGGGCAGGCGTATTATTAAATGCAGCCGCAGGTGGAACGAAACGGCTGCGATTTTGTTAACATCTATATGATCAGCAGGCATACAGATTAATCAGCAATCAGGCATGAATAAGTTCCCCGGGGTTAAAAGATGGGATATTCTTCATTTCTTGCTACCTTCTATTTCATCTGCGGCGCAGTTCTTTTCTTTGTAGCTGTAAATATCCTCAGATATTCCACCCGCGATATTGTCGGATGGTCAACTATCCTGGTGTTGCTATTTGCCGGCACCGGCCCTCTTCTTGGGGGGCTGGGTGTAATTCTGAGGAGTAATCTCACCGAAGGGGCTTACCTGTTCCGAAGCCTGATAGACAGTTTTGATTTCACCTGGGAGTTTTTCTTCCCTTCCCTTCTCCTGTTCGCCTTTGTTTACCCGGTTGAGCATGCCGTATGGAAATATGTCAGAAGGCTGGCCTTTATACTTTTTATTCCGCACATCTTCCACCTGGTCCTGGTTATATTCCTGATCGACCGGGTCGATCCCTCCAGCAGTTTTTCTTTCATGGAGAATATCACCTTCCTGCCGGAGATGATCAGGAATATGGTTGACCAGGTTGCCTGGTTTATGAACGCAATGATGACCCTTCTTTTCAAGGCCCATAAGAGTTTTTTCTCGGTGGTCAATATCTCCTACGCTACGGTATCGATGCTGCTTCTTACCAGGTCCAGGAGTTTTGAGTTTACCCCCAGGGCAAAAAGGCAGGCCACCCTGGTGATCGTAGGACTTGTGGTATGCGTAGCGACCTACGCGCTGGCGAAACTTATCCCAATGTTCCAGGGTTTGGGCCCGGGGTCAGATCTTACGGCGGCATTCGTGAATGCTTCACTTATTATCGGCGGTGGGACCATAGCCTATTCGATCGTAAGATACAAGTTCCTGGACATTAAAATGATAGCTAGAAAGGGAATGTTCTATGCCGCTATCTCAGCGGTGATAGCTACCCTTTCGCTTATCGGGATAAAGGGCCTGGTATCATATATAGGCGGATTTTCCGATATCAGTATTACCATTATGGAGACCGGCCTGATTGTAGTATTCATAGTCTTTTTCCAGCCGCTGATGGTCAGGATAGAGCATTGGGTGGAGGGGCTGACCATAGGTGAGGGCAAGGACCCCAGGGAGAGGCTTAAGA
>WJIX01000255.1 GCA_014730075.1 bacterium
CTCCATAATCCCTCTCTCTTCCAGTTCAGGGTAAAATCCGATATATTCTCCCGCCCCTCCAGATCCACTCCCTCCAGGTTCCAGTTCCTGTAGAAGTAAGCTCTACGCACCTGGTCCGGAGAGGTGAATCCGCTTTCCACGGAAGAATAACTCCCCTTGAGGTCCAGGGTTGACTCCAGAAAGGACAGCCCCCTTATACCCCCCTCCATGTTGTAAGCGGCACCGTTGTTATCACCGTCGTCCAGCTCCGACATGGTATTACGGTCATACCTGCTGAAGTCACCCTCAGCGCTTATAAACAGGTGTTCGGTGGAGGCGTCAGCCGATACCGCGGCAAGGTCCTTCCTCTCAGGAAGAGCCAGAGGGTTACCGATCCTGTAGTCGCCGTTACCCTCGCCCACATATTTGTATTTCAGGTCCCCCGCCGTGGTAAATCCGTCAGTGTCATATCCTCCCGCTCCGGGAACTTCATAGAAATCGAGCTCATATTCAGCTCCCGATTCAACATATACGAAGTAGGAATCGGCCTCGGAATAAAGGTACCCGCTCCCGCCATCATCTATCTTCTCTATCCCGGAGGCGAAGGCGCTGTCAGGGTTATCCCCGGCGGCTGCAAGGGCAGCTCTTTCTTCTTCTGTGTAATCACCGGTCAGCGGAGAATCCCTGTCGTCGCTTTCGGTAAAGAAGAATGTCCTGATATTGATCTTGCCGTCATGAAAAGGCGCGGACCATCCGCCCATGAAGGCGTTCCGCTCATAATCTCTCTCCCCCTTCTGAAACTCTATCACTATCTCGGAGTCGTCCGTTACCGGCACTCTCTCAGTGAAGGTTACCGATCCCCTGCTGTAGTCTATGGTATAATCATTCTCCCTCCCCCTTTTCATTACTTCTCCGTCCAGATATACAGTCTCGGAACCGGGAATTACTATAACACCATTGAACCTCGTCGCCGAGAGCAGCTGGTAGGGGCCCTGGACCCCCTCCCGCCCGGTGATATTAACAGTCTCGAACCTCCCCTTGGATACCCCTCCCCCGGCCATGAATTTCTGTCCACCAGCGGTCACGGTCAGCTCTCCCCCGCGGAGTTCTCTCTGGAAGGAAGAGAAGGATGACCACTGCAGTGAGGAGTTGAAATCGGCCAGGTTGACCTCTGTATGCCTGCTCCTGATATTAATCGATATCCTGTCCAGTCTCTTCAGCTCCTCAGTATTCCCCTCCGGCTGCACCGGCAGGTTGTCATCGCTGAGGAAGGCCTTTACCTCCAAATCCTCGGCAAGCTTCCCTGAAAGAGTCACCCGGAGGCTCTGGTCTATACCCAACCCCCTGGCCGAACCGACCGAGAAACCGACCGATTTGCTGGCCGATATATTTAAACGGTAGGGATTCTTCTTTTCAGCCGTCAACTTCCGCAGTGTATCGGTTACTCCCCGGGGAAAGGGGGCCTTTTCGCTGCTGGGAAACCTTGCCACCATGACAGGGGGGAAATTGAAGTAGTACCTCCGGTAACGGAGTTTCAGCAGCTCCCCGCCCTCCACCCGTCTGTTCAGAATAATTACACCCCTGAGAGAATTGATTCTGTAATCCTCTCCCCGAATGAGCGGATTTCCGTCCAGAGTAAGAGAGTCGGTACCGGGCCTGATAAAGGAGATTCCTGTCTCCACCCGGTTCTGGCCTTCCGACAACCTGACAGATTTGGCAGAATACAGCCGGGGGCGGGTCTCAGCCAGGGAATTTCCGGCCAGAGCTGAAAGGCATAAAGCCGGCAGCATCAGCATAAGGAGCAGGTTTCGCTTCATGGCTCATTATCCGGATAAACAAGCCTGCATATCAGCACCGAGCTGGAAGCCAGGTCCGCTACGTAGAGCCTGTCTTCAAGGTCAATCGTCACCGCGGATGGGGATATCTTCTTCCCCGAATAGGAATCAATCATCGTGCTAAACTCTGCGCTCCCGGAATAGATGAACACCGCTCCCCTTTCAGGGTCGGCCACATATATGTTTCCCTCCCGGTCACAGCAGATAGATCTGGGAGAGCTGAAACCATCCCCGTCCGGTGATGCAAGCTCGCTCATAAACGCCCCAGAGGAAGAGAATATCTGTACCCTCCTGTTCCCGGTATCGGCCACCGCAAGTCTCCCGTCACGGAGTATCGCGGCTCCGGCCGGCTGGTTGAAGAAACCCTTCTCCCAGCCATAACCTTCTATCTCCAGTTCAATATCCAGGAGGGGATTTAGAACCATTACCGAATTGTTCTCCAGGTCAGTCAGTATGAAGCTTCCTCCGGACCCGGCGGAAATGGAAGCTGGCACGAAGCTGTCGAAAGATATGAGCACATCCAGGTATGCTCCCCGGTAATCATAGCGGAGGACCTTTCCGGATGAGTAATCGAGAACGTATACAAAGGGAGCGGATTCGGCTACCACGTCCACCGGATATATCGAATTAAACCTTTCAGGTACGGGAAACTCCACACGATCCTCTCCCTGAGCGTATTTGAAGACCTTCCCGCTCATTCCGTCGGCCACGTACAGACCACCCCGCATCCCCGCGGAAATTCCCAGGGGATCCTTCAGTCCGCTCAGGGTTGAATCGGCTTCCACTATAGTTAGACCGGGAGAATCCTCCGCCCGTGGGCGGGAAAATTCAGGAAATAATGCCGCCGTAATGATAATTGCCCAGGTGATTGACAGGTATAACTTCCCCATATCAGAATCATTCCCTGCAGTGAGGAGGCGGAACGGTTTTCCGGGATTACAGCTATCCTAGAACTGCCTGGTCAGGACCAGGGAGATCCCCTGGCCGGTCTGTTGAAAGTCGAAAGAAGTTTCTCCGGTGGCGGGCTCCACCTTGCCGCCCGAGTCTGTCATTATTGTTCTTACCGCGTCTATGTTGCTGATCAGCCTCAAACCAAGCATGAAGAAGAGTGAATATACCGCTCTTCTTTCCGAGCTGTTTGCTCCCTTTCTCAGGGAGTTGAACTTGTTATAGGTACTCTCCGACAGCCAACGCCAGGAGTCCTCTCCGCTGTAACTGTTCGCCTCATAATAAGATTCTATCGCTTCACGGTCGGGATAGTAGAGGTCCCTCGCCTCTCTCATGACATATTCGTTATATCCCCCCGCGCCATCGCTGCTCATGTAATTTCCGACAGTTTCGTAGTAATCTTCAGAAAGGCCCTCGCCCTTCACACCTGCATAAGCAACCGCGTACTCCTCATATGCTTCGGTCCTGGCCGAGTGCTGCCACAGAAAAGCCCC
>WJIX01000256.1 GCA_014730075.1 bacterium
CCGGGAGATCTTTTCTCGACGGTTCTTCGCTTCGATCTCGGTTATGAGGCCGGAATTCAGATCTGCGTCTATGCTCATCTGCTTTCCGGGCATGGCATCCAGGGTGAACCTTGCGGCCACCTCAGCTATCCTGCCTGCTCCCTTGGTTATTACTATGAACTGAATAACTACAATTATCAGAAATATGACCAGCCCGATAACAAAATTGCCCTTGACCACAAAGCCGCCGAAGGACATGATCACCTCTCCCGCGTATGCCTCCGAGAGTATCATCCGGGTGGAAGCCACGTTCAGGGCCAGGCGGAACATGGTCACGATAAGAAGCAGAGAGGGCAGCACGGAGAATTCCAGCGGTTCCTTTATATATATCGATACCAGCATCACAACCAGGGCGAAAGTTATATTGAAGGTCAGGAGTATATCAAGCACGGCGGGATGTACTGGAAAGACCATCAGCCCGATTATCCCTATGATACCAAAGGCGTTAAGGACATTGGACCCAACCGTCAGTTTGCTCAGTATTCCATTATCTTCAGACAACTCTTCTGCCTTTCGATCTTATTGGGACAGAGCCGGTTACACCGGACCGCTCCCCTTGAGGCTGTATACATATGCCAGTATCTGGGCCACCGCCTTGTAAAGGTGAACCGGAACGGCATCTCCTATCTCGCACGCTTTATAAAGAGCCCACGCGAGCGGTTTGTTCTCCACCACCGGCACATTATGCTCGCGGGCTGTCTCCCTTATCCTCTCCGCCAGTTTATTCTTGCCCATCGCCATCACCGTGGGGGCGGCCAGCTCGGAACTGTACTTGAGGGCTATGGCCAGAGTGGTCGGGTTTGTTATCACCACGCTGGACTTCTTTACGTCATCCATCATCCTTCTGGCAGCCATCTCTCTCTGGATATTCCTTATTCTCTGTTTTATCTGGGGATCTCCCTCAGTCTCCTTCAGCTCGTCCCTGACCTCCCTGAGGGTCATTCTCATCTTCTTTTCGTTCTGCCAGAACTGGAAAGCGTAATCGGCGATCGCCACCACTACCATAACAACCAGCACTCTGAACAGTATGGCCAGGCCCGATTCAACGGTAAGTTCCATGATCGAACCGGTCCCCCCTCCGGGTAGCGATAGTATCCTGTTTATGGCCGGTTTCAGGGTGAGGTAGACTATCAGGCCGGTTATCCCTATCTTGATACTTCCCTTTAGAGTTTCGAAGACCGACTTCCATGAAAAGATCTTTTTCATACCCTCCACCGGGTTGATTTTCTCCCATTTGGGGACCAGGGCATCGGAAACCACGTGGAACCCCACCTGGCCGAGGTTAGCGGCCAGCCCGGCTACGATGGCGGCGGCGAAAAAGGGCAGCACCAGAGGAAAGAACCAGCCTGCGGTCCTGTAGGCGATATTTACTATATTGCCCGGTTCAACCATCCCGGGGGAAATACTGAAAGCCCGGTGAAAAACCGATTCTATACCTTTGACGAGGTAGTTATGAAAAGCCAGTATGACCAGGGTTCCGGCCACCATGATCAGCAGTGAATTGACCTCCTGGCTTCTTGCCACCTGGCCCTTTTCCCTGGCATCCCGCCTTCTCTTTTCAGTTGGTTTTTCTGTTCTTTCGCCTGAATCGTCATACGAGCTCATCAGTTCTCACCTCCCCTGTCATGCTCCCATGACCCGGGCAAGATCCTCAGGTATCTTCCTGAACAACCCTACCAGGGCCCTGGACACGAATGGTATGGATATGCTGAGGCCAATCAGTCCCACCAGCAGCCTGA
This sequence comes from bacterium, assembly GCA_014730075.1. Classification (GTDB taxonomy): domain Bacteria; phylum Krumholzibacteriota; class Krumholzibacteriia; order Krumholzibacteriales; family WJIX01; genus WJIX01. The sequence goes on from WJIX01000256.1 coordinate 1,779, forward strand.
GCGGGAGGCCTATAAAGAATATATTAATCTGGGGCACCGTCCTGGCTATTATACCCAGGGATGCCGTTATAAGAAGCAGGAGCACCATCAGTGAAGAAGCGATCTGCACCGCTATGATGAATACCTGGTTGCTAATAAGAGCAAACTGGCGCATGCTGGCCACCGGGACCGACATCTCGCCGACCGTAAAGACCTCAAAAGATTCCACCATTCCTGAAATCAGCATATGGTGGCCGTTCACGGTAACAAACAGGACCGCCGCGAACATGAAATAGAACTGGGAGAGCAGGGACAGGTCCCCGCCGGTGCTTGGAGATACCACACTGGCAAGACCTATCCCCATCTGGTTTCCGATCAGCCTCCCGGCCAGCATAACTCCATAGAATACTATTCCAGTGGTAATACCGATAATCAATCCTACTCCGCACTCCCTGATCAGCGCCAGCAGAAGGGTGAACCCGTCACCCGGAGGGGTTCCCTGGTAACCGGGCGAAATCAGTATATAAACGGTAAGTGAGAGAATCACCGAGAATAAAACCTTGTACCTGGCCGGGAAGGTATACCCGCTGAAGACCGGGACTATATATATGACTGTGGCGATCCTTGCCAGGACAAGAAGGAAAACTGTTAAACCGCTGATGCTGTAGTTAAGATCGAACAACTCTTCTCCTCTACAACGCGCTTATCCTGGCCATGATTTCGTTCCCGAACGTAATCAGCAGATTGAGTATCCAGGGAAGAAATATTATTATGGCCAGGGATACCGCAAGGATCTTGGGCACGAATACCAGGGTCATTTCATTTATCTGCGTAACCGCCTGGAAGATACCGATAAGCACACCCACGGCCAGCCCGAATAGAAGCATCGGCGAGGCCACCAGGAATGCCACATAAAGGGTATGCCGTCCTAAATCTATTACCATCTGTTCAGTCACTTCATTTCACCTCATCCGGTAAACCCGGTTACCAGCGATTGCACCAGGAGATGCCAGCCGTCAACCATCACGAAAAGCAATATCTTGAAAGGGAGTGATATCATAACCGGCGGAAGCATCATCATACCCATTGACATCAGAACACTGGCCACTACCAGATCGATTATCAGAAATGGAAGATAGATGAGGAACCCTATCTGAAAGGCGGTCCTGAGTTCGCTGATAATGAATCCCGGTATCAGAACGCTGGCGGGTACCGACTCGGGAGTCACCTGTTTTTCCAGGCCCCTCAGTCTGTAAAAAAGCTCTATATCCTTCTCGCGTGCGTGCTTCAGCATGAATTTTCTTACCGGATCAAAACCCTTTTTTACCGCCTCCTCCCTTCCTATATCCTCATTGAGGTAAGGCTGGAGAGCTTCCTCGTTAACCTTGCTGAATACCGGGAACATCACTACCACCGTAAGAAAGAGTGCCAGCCCTATCAGCAGCTGGGACGGAGGCATCTGCCTGGTCCCGATCGCCTGCCGCACGAAGCTGAACACCACCACGATCCTGGTAAAGGATGTCATCATTATCAGAATGGCGGGAGCCAGTGAAAGAACGGTAAGGGCAAGAACGATCTCCACCGGAAGGCTGAGCCTTCCCCCTCCGTCCTCCCCATCACCTGAATCCCCCAGCCCGGGAAGGCTGAATCCGCTCTTTCCGCTGTCATCCTGGCCGAAAGCAGCCCCTGAAAGGACTGCCACCATCAGGACTACAACTACCGCGGTTGCCGCCGATCTGGTAATAACTTTATTCACCTGTACCTTCCTTCCGGAATTAATACTGTTTAGACTCTTTACAGGGCAATTGGTATGCCGCCAGGTGGGGCGGGAAAGTTCGGCCGGAGAGACAGGAAAAAACTGCCGATTGCTGTATTTTGCTCTATAATATAAGGTTATAAGGTCGAAGGAGTGGAACGCGGGGAAAATCTTTCCGCCTCAGAGAGATAATCCAATCCGGGGGGGTGAAAAACAGGGATGCCGGCTAAAAATCATCCTGTGGCAGATCTTCGGTCACCCTCAGCACCGGAGACCGACTTTCTGAGATAGCTGATGAATGAGGGGGACTGATTAATCTTATCTGATCCATCCTCCAGCTCAGAGGGGTCGAGCTCTGCCAGAGAGTTTATCTGCTGGCCGGTTACTCCTATCAGTAACGTCCTCTCTCCAGCTTTTACGATGCAGAGTTTCGATTTCTGACCAAGTGTGAGAGAGCCCACAAGCTCGAGCGAACCCTTTCCCCTTCCCCCACTCTTCATGAAAAACCTCTTCATAAAATAGACGAAAGCGTATATCAGGCCTGCAATTATCAGGAATGAGACCGCCAGCCGCCCGAACCCGGGCAACCCGATATCTCCTGTGC
>WJIX01000257.1 GCA_014730075.1 bacterium
CCTCCGGACTGATCGTAGAATATCCTGTCCTTTTCAACCTCATCCAGAAGTGTACGGGGAGTGACGCATCGGCAGCCTTTGTTGTATTCCTTTATATTACTATGGCTTTGCAGATCGGCACAGGAAAGCTTGTTCTTTCCCTCAGGATTATGGCACCAGGGGCAGTCCAGGGGACAGCCCTGGAAGAATACCGTACTCCTTATTCCCGGTCCGTCGTGTATGGCGAATCTCTTTATATCGAATATTACACCCCCGCTACTCATCACCTTCCCCATTTCTGAAGATAACCGCATCGCTTTCAGGTATGATTTTCTTCTTTCCCGGTTCTGAGGCCGGGTATCCCAGGGTGATCATTGCGTAAATATTCCAGTTCCCCGGAATGTCAAGAATTTCCTCAGCCCGGGACTGTTTGAACCACCCTATCCAGCATGTCCCCAATCCAAGCTCGGTCGCCTGAAGTACAAAGTGCTCCCCAGCTATCCCCACATCCATGAAATCATACTGAATCTTCTTAAGCCCTGAGGCGATCCTGTGAACGAGAATATCCCGGTCAACCGCGAAAACCGCCATCACCGGTGCCTGAGAAGCCCAGCTGTTCCTGACAGGCACAGCCCCGAGGGCGCCGGATACCAGATTGTCCTTCACCTCACCGGATGCGATTATGATCCTGACCCTCTGCCGGTTGCACGCGGTGGGAGCGTACAGGGCTGCCCTGACACATTTATTGACCAAATCAGCCGGGATTGCCCTGTCCTGATATGACCGTATGCTTCTTCTTCCCTTCACCAGGTCCATGAACCGGGGCATATCGATTACCCCCTTCCATGAAATTAACTGTCCATTCTATCTATTAGACTTTCGAAACTGTCCTTGCCGCCCAGAAGTACTGAAGAAAGAGGAGCTTCTTTCCTTACCAGAGAGCAGATATTCTCCGAAAGCTCCCTTATCTCCCACTGGGCGTGACTGTCGCTCCTCAGACGCGAGAAATGGTAAAGCTCGCGGAGGTTCATACCTATCATAACCCTTCTCCTGTGAGCGTTAAGAAGCGCGTACTCGGCTGCCTCAATCCCCGCCTCCCTTTCTATCAGCTTATACATCCGTTCAGCTTTTCCGGCTGCCTGCTCGAATATATCCTCGCAGCCGGAGGCCGACCGGGGAATTTTCACCGGTCCTTCCGGTATATATCTCTGCGCGGTTATGGTTGCCATCCGGTGCCTTTTCATTTGAGCGAAGCAGGAGGCGGAAAGATCCGCTTCGAATATGAATTCTATGAATTCGAATTCTCTCCAGACGCTGTCGTGCGGCTGGATCCCCTCCAGGGTCATTCTGATTATCTCCCCCACCTTTTCCCTGCTCAAACCCTCAACCCTTTCAGCTGAATCTTCAATACCGGAAGCACCTGAACTGAATAACAGTACTGCGGCAAGAAGCCGGTCGCAATCTTCCGGGGCTGAGACCAGTTTAACCTCACTCTCAGCTCTGATCTTCTCCTTACCCGCCATCTCGGAAATCCTGCCGCCGGCAATGAACCGGTTGGAGAAATACCGGCTGGCCTCAGGATACTTAATCAGAGAGGGCGCTATCCGGCTGGATTTATCGGTCAGTATTCCGGCCAGCTTCCGCAGCTCCGAAAGCCGGTGTGAGGCAAGCCGGCTGACCATATACTCCAGCTCTCTTGCGTTAACCGTCATGCCCAGTTGGGCCCTGGTTGCCAGTGGCAGAAGATATCTGGCATCCTCCCGGGCCACGCTCTTTCCCAGGCCGTTATCAATCATTCTGCCGTAGAGCTCCTGGTACTGATCGGCAAGGAATGCCATCATCTTCGAGAATTGATCCCCCAGCCCGTTCTCTGTTACTTCGGCCGGGATAATAAAATCCCTGCCTATCCTAATATACCGCTGAGATTTTTCAGTGTAGGCCGCCAGACGGAACCCTTCCAGCGATTCCACCGCCAGTCTGGAGATATCCATGATATCGAAATTGAAGACCGCATGTTCAGCCACTGATGAATGGCCCAGTCCGAACACAATTGTCTCATTAGAGCTCCTGGCCTTCTCTACCTGATCCCTGGCTTCACTCCTCAGAATCGATATATCCCTGGGGTCCCTGCTGATCCTGGCATAGGATGCGGATATAACTTCAGGGGTCAGGGAGTCCATCTCTCCTGAAATCTCCCCCATAAGTTCACTGTCTATATTGTAACCGGCCAGTCTTACCTTCATCTCTAACCTCTAGAATGAGTATGCCACAGTTCCGTAAAAACGGAAATTGTTTCCTTCGTAATAGGTCTCCTGATCTGTCAGCGGGTCGGGGTTGGAGTACACCACGTCATCCAGGCCGTAAGCTGCCATGAAGGTGGCGGCAACGGGATAATTATTGAAATTGTATCCGTTGAACCTTATTTCCAGCCCCACATCCCTCTTGAGATCTCCGGTACTGAAGTCATCCCGGTACCAGCCGTTACCCGCTTCAGCGAAAATTCCGGCGTAAACAGACCTGAAGTAGGTAAAAAGAACTTTCCTGTTTATGTTACGTATCAGAGGAAAACGGTATGTAAGTCTTGCCATAGCAGTCCTCTGGCCACCTATACTGTAATAGGAATAACCGCGAAGGCCATCTCTTCCGCCGGTATATATATTGAAGAACTCGTCTACGGTACTCCTGTCCAGAGCGCCCGCTTTGAGGTATAGCGAAAGAGCCGAATCCATAATGGGAACCGGAATGAACTCTTCATAGGAGAAATGGTACTCACCGTAGAAATTCTCCTCCGATTCCTTATAGAAATATTCCAACTCGCCTGAGTAGAGCTCGTTGTACGCCTTTTTTGCCTCCAGGTAAATCTCTCTGCCCCTGCGGGGATTGATACCGGCGTCCACTCCACTTCTTACTGACCGGTACGCGTATGCGAGAGAGAGTTCATTCCCCACGTAATATTTCCATCCGATCTCACGTTCAGCCACAGCCCATGCATTGAGATTTACATAGTACTCTCCATGGTCAGCCATGAATATCAGTTCGTTTCGGTTATAATAATCTGTCTTTCCCAATTCATAACTCAGCATCAGGGACCCCTGCCAGAGGTCGAATCTCTCGGCGATAAGCGCAGACAGCTCCCGGTTATAATAGTCGTAATACTTCCTGAAGTACTGGAACCCGAACATGACCGAGGGCAGATTCTCACCCGTTTCGATCTCCAGGCTTGCCACGGCATCGAATTCCCTCTCCGAATTTATGGATCCTCCTGCCAGGAACTGCTGCCTGTCCAGGATATCGCCCAGCTGTATGGTTAGCCCAAGGCGAGGTTTATTGTCGTAGATCATCAGCATTGGAAAGAAATATATATCCGTATACTCCACTCCGTATTTCCTGTCCAGTTCCCGGTTTTCTGCAATGGCCCTGGAAATCTTTTCGCTCAGGAGCGGATTGTCGCAGAAACTCTGGTCCGAATAATTAGAAAGCCTCATATCAATTAGAGCAGAATCAGCGCCGCATTCTTCCCTGCTTTTGCATCTTTTCTCCCAGTTATCCAGGGCGCTGATCTTATAACCACCGCTCTGATAACTGTGATAATATATCGTACCCTCTTCATTCCTGGGAGCAAACGCGCCCCCCAGGACATTGGTTACCCTCTTACTCTCTCCGCTATCCATATCCATGGTGTAAATATTGAATACCCCTGATAAATCTGTGGAATAGAAAAAGCTTCTCCCCGAACTGTCCCATACCGGATCTCTTTCGTCGGCACCGCAGCACAGTAGTTCACGGCTTTCCCCGCTGCCGGGGTCTATCAGGATTATATCCCTGCTGGTGCAGTCGAACCTTGAAGCGAGAATTCCTTTTTCTCCCCATGACAGCCCGTAGAACTGAGTTCCCATTTCCGGCTCTAGCAGTTTCTGCCTCTGACCGTTAGAATGATTTATAATTTCAACATGATCCGTGCATCCCGAGGTGAAAACCGCCGTTATGAATTCCCCGTCCGGAGAATAATCGGGGTTGGAGCCTCTGACGGTATTGGGAATCTTACTCTCCCTGCGCTTTTCGGTATTGTAAATGAACAGGGAGTTGTAGTCCCTGTTTTCAGGATTATCTGTGGAAATTCTGGAATAGCAGAGAGAGCGCCGGTCTGGTGAGAGAGTAAACCTGGAGGTGATTCCTTCTGCTATTACCGTTATCCCGCCGCCGCTGTCCCGGTGGACCAGGTCCATATCAGAATAATCTCCGCCCCTGTTAGAGAGGTAATAGATACCCCCGGTACCGTCCGGTACGGGATATAGATTAAGGAATCCCTGCCCGGCTATTACCTTTCCTTCAGTCCTATCCTTCTTTATTTCTTTTTCTCTTATCCGGTACCCGGATGTAATGTCGCTCTTCCACAGCTGATATAGCCGGTCCTCCGAGATTCCCAGCACTTCCCGGCAGGCCCCGTCGAAACCGATCCGGTAAGACCTTGACAGCGCAACCGCCAGCTCCCTTATCCTGTCCCTGCCGTACTCTTCAGCGATAAACCTGGTCATTGAGAATCCCTGGTTGTAGAGAAGCTCAGCGTTCAGCGAATTCTTACCGAATACCTTCATTTCATCCATACTCAGAAGAGTGCCTTCAATTGCCGCGGTTCTCAGAATCATGTCTCTATGAGAATCCCAGATGTCGCTCCTGGTCTTGTCCGTCTGGAACTGGGCCATACCTTCGGCGAACCAGTTCGGCATTACAGTCCCCGCTATGGGGATATAAATCTCATAATTGGGGTAACCTGTAATTACATCAGGTCTTCTTTCCCTCTCGAAATTAATGAACTGAAGATAGAAGGATGGAATGCTCTTGGGAAACTTCATGCTCTTCTGCATTGATACCAGGTGGACGAATTCATGGGTTGTTACATTCCTGAGCCAGCTGGTTGTCCCGCGAAGGTTGAATTCATAATCCGCCACATCCAGGTTGATTCTATCCTGATAATAGTAGGCGGCCCCACCCGGTTCGTCCGATATATCCATCAGGTTTATATGTACTTCAGGGATTCTGTAATCGTAGAATTCGGTAACCGGCTGATAGATCGATTCAGCTATCAGGGCGACCTGCCTCGCACTGAACTCTTCTCCGTCATGATAGTGTATCTTGAAATGTTCCGTTTCCAGGCTGCGCCAGGTTACGTCCGAAAAGTTAACCGCCCCCGCCATGGGACTCAGGATAATAAGAATGGTAAGTGCCAGTTGAATAGATCTGCCGTATGGCGGACTGCTCCTGCCTGAATATCTCATTGCTATTTCCTTTGCTGCATTCATCTTATCAATAGGGGCGGCCCTGACCAACCGTCAGGAATCGGACGCAATAAAGTTGCGTAAAAGATATATAACAATATTGCGCCTGAAACTCTACCTTCATTTTCTACAGGGGTATTTATCCGGAATAAATGTCAACCGGAATGCGGATCAACCCAGCTATTTCTATCTGGGCCTGTTAGACTTCAGGTACTTATAGATTTCACTCTCGGTAGTCAGGATAGCCTTTGAGTTACCGGTCAGGGTCTTGCCGTATATCTCCATGGTTTTTAGAAACGAGTAGAACTCGGGATCCTTATTGTACGACTGGGCGTATATACGGGTGGCCTGACCGTCCGCTTCACCTTTTATCTCCTGTGCCTTTCGGTATGCCTCGGATGTTATCTTCTTGATCTCCCGGTTCATCATACCGGTAATCTTCGCTTTCTCACCCTGTCCCTCAGAACGGTACTTTGCCGCTATCTTCTGCCTCTCCGAGATCATTCTCTCATATACCTTTTTCCTGACCCGGTCTATGTAATTGAGCCTCTTGATCTGAACATCCACCAGTTCTATGCCGTACTGGGGAACCAGCTCCGAAGCCCTCTCCAGTATCATCAGGCGTAGCTCTTCTCTTCCTTTCGATATCTTCTCCAGCTTCTCCACTGTTGCATCTTCCTCTTCCACCGGCCTCTCGAATATCATGTTGGAGTTACGCACCACTTCTATCAGATTATGACTGGATACTATATCCCTGGATGCCGAGTCGATCACGTCATCCAGCCTTGTCTGGATTCCGACCTCTGTTCCAACCGACTGGTAGAATTTGAGAGGATCGACTATTTTCCACCTGGCAGTAGCATCCAACTCTATATATCTCTTGTCGGCGGTCGGTATCTGGTTGGCCGCCCCGTCCCAGGTGAGAATCCTCTTATCGAACCTGTGTACCTTGTGAATGAGGGGCATCTTGACTCTGAGCCCCGGCTTCTTCACTGCCTCTCCGATCGGTTCTCCGAACTGCGTTATTATGACCTGTTCGTACTCGTTAAGGCGGTAGAACGCGCTATTAACTACTATCAATGCTATTACTATAATTACCAGAATGGAAATGATCTTGCCCTTATTCATCACTCACCACCCCCTTTCGATCCCCTGTTCAGTTCCAGGAGCGGAAGAATCGATTTCTGCTCCTCATCCACAATATAAATATCCTTCAGCTCAGGCAGTATCCTGTTCATGGTCTCAAGATAGAGCCTTCGCCGGGTGGCATCTGGAGATTTGCGGTATTCAGCGTAAACGTCATTGAACAGGGCAACATCTCCCCTTGCCCGGTTGACCCGGTTAAGGGAATAACCTTCCGCTTCCGATATCATCTGCTCCGCTTCGCCCCTGGCCTTCGGTATCTCGTCATTGTAGGTTTCCCAGGCCTTATTGATCATCTTCGACTTATCCTGCTTTGCGCTGTTAACCTCGTTGAAGGCCGGCTTTACCGGCTCCGGCGGGTTGACATCCTTGAATTTTACGGTAACTATATGGATCCCCGCCTCGTAACTGTCCAGGGTCTCCTGAAG
>WJIX01000001.1 GCA_014730075.1 bacterium
ATTAGAGAGTGGATCTTCCGCGGCGGCCCAACCATCAGGCGCCGGGGGGGCGGTACCTTACTTCCATGAGATAAAGAGCCGAAGCAGGAAGGTTGGTTCCAGCGGCCCTTCTGTCCCTGGCCCCGAGGATCTCCTTCATCCCCAATCCCTTCCCCCTGCCTATATTGAACAGGGTGCCCGCGATAGCCCTTACCATATTATAGAGAAATCTGTCCGCCTTGACTGAAATGGTCAGGAGGGGAGGAGTCGGGATGATGGAGCATGAAATCACCCGGCAGGTAGTATCCTGCACACCCGCTGAGGTGACGAAAGAGGAAAAATCGTTCTTTCCCGCAAGCTCCGAGGCTCCTGTCCTCATGGCATCCAGGTCCAGCGGAAAAGTAGTGGGAAAGAAGTAATTCCGCCACAGGGCGGTCTCCCCGCGGAAGAAGATATAATGATAGGTCCTGCTGCAGGCGTCGTACCTGGCATTGAAGCGGGGCCGGGCCTTTTCCGCTTTTCTGACCCTGATATCCCGGGGGAGATTGCCGTTGAGCGCTCTTCTTATCACCTCCGGCGGGTAACCGGTCTCCATCTGCACGCTGGCAACCTGGCCTGCCGCGTGAACACCGGTATCGGTCCTTCCCGCCCCGGTTACCCTTGAGAACTCCCCGGTTATCTTCCGGACAGCCCTTTCAATCTCGCCCTGAACGGTCCGCTGGCCCGGCTGGACCTGCCAGCCCCTGAAACCGGAGCCATCGTATTCTATGGTCAGTTTAATATTTGGCATAAAGACCCAGCAGAAAAATTACAAGGGACAGTATCGCTATGGCCAGCTCCGATGCCGGAACCCCCGCTCTTTCCCCCTTCACGCCCCTGCCGTAATACCTTGCGGAGAGCGCAAGTTCCAGCTCCGATCCCCTCCTGAGCACCGAAGCTGTGAGGGGCAGTATCAGGGGAAGGACCCCCCCCTTCTTAAATGAGAACCAGCCCCCCCTGCCGCATCTGACCATCCTCGCTTTTCTTACCCTGTCCACCTCACGTCTGGTGAGGGGGATGAAACTGAAAATGATCATGAGCATCAGGGCCATATCCTCCCTGTCTATTCCTATCACTTTGAGCGGCTTCCCAAGAAAGAGGACCGAGTCGGAGAAACGGGCCGGATCGGTTACGGTCCAGAAAATCCCCGCGGAGAGGATAAGGACCAGGACCCTGAGCCCCTGGCGGATACCCCGGGCAAGATCGGCTTTATACGGTTCTCCATTTCTGACCAGCAGGAGATTGGCCGCTATGATGATCAGGACGAAAAGAGGTACCGGTTTGAGAAGAGAGAGCACCCTGTTAAAGCTGATTCCGCTTGCCAGAGAGAGAAGTACCAGAAGAACAGCCAGGCCTGTATTAACAGCGGCCGAGAAGATAAGCGATGCCGCCAGCAGAAGCAGGAGCACCAGTACCTTCACCGCCGGATCAGCCCTGTGCAGCCTTGAATCCCCTTCCACATACTTCAGATCCATTAAACTGGTCCTCTCCGTCTCGTACTCCTAGTAAGGCAGGTCTGTTTCCAGCTCTCCCCATACCTCCAGCCTGAACTGCTCCGGCCTCGATTTAATGACCTCCCTGAGCCACCTCTCTGGATAGCCGGTCTCCGAAGGCCTGCCCGGCTCTTTCTGGGTATACCCGTCGTTATATTTTCTTATCATATTCCCGGCCAGTTCCCTCCAACGGCTGACCGTTCTCTCACCGTGCGCCCTGCAGAAATCGGTAAGATAGGCGGTCATCAGTTCCCGGTCCTGCTGGTACAGCCTCCCCGCAGTCATATCCACCGCCGGCTGGAGCGCTATCAGTTCATCCTCCAGTTCGGACTGGACCGCCTGTATATCGGGCCTCATCTGGCAGTACCTCAGGTTGGAGAAATTGGCCACCAGGTTGAATATCCACCATGCGGAATCCCACGAAAACTCCCATATGCTGCCTACGGTGAAAGAGGGCGGTATGTCATCGATCCCGCAGTACAGGGGGATATAGCAGGAGAAGTAGGTGTCGTCCAGGCCGTACCAGATCACTCCACCCACCGGGTCGGGGAGCCAGCTCCTGGACTGCGAGATGAAGGAAAAACCGGTCTGCTGCGTGGAGATCGGCCTTTCCCAGGTATAGTCCGTACCATCTATATTCCAGGTCATGGGCCTCCACCGGTTGGGGGTTCCGAAGGGGCCGGCATCCACCCCTTCTGTCATATCGTACTCGGTACCCTCGTAGTGGTCCCTCATCAGATCCATCACATCTTTCAGCGAGAGCTTTCGGTCCGGCTTAATCCAGAGCGGGTAGGGTTCGGCGCCCTCCACTCCCCGGTGGTAATCGACCGTAAAATCACGCGACGGAGCTGCCCTTCTGAAGATACTCCAAACCCTGGTTGCGGTGTAGCGCCTCTTCTGCGGGGTGGCCGGGCAGTACGCATCGCAGAAACTGAAAGGTTCTCCGGAATCCGGGTCGTAGTACCCCTTCTCCACCGCAAAATCTATTACATTATCCGAGTAAAGGCAGTTCTCCGGATCATCCAGGGGGAACTCCCCTATCCGGGCTTTATTGGCGTGGGCACAGATATATCCGTCCGGGACCCTGCGGGCCACCCAGACCGCCCCTTCTCCCCCCGGGCCGGTCCCGATAATCTCAAGCAGCCAGGCCTCATTCTCATCCCCGATCGATATTGACTCGCCGGTACTGCTGTATCCGTACTCGGCCACCAGGGAGGTCATAACATCTACAGCTTCCCTGGCAGTGGCTGCCCTCTGAAGTGCCAGCCGCATAAGCCACCAGTAATGAAGCAGGCCATCGGGGTTCCGCAGCTCCTCCCTCCCGGTGAAGGTAGTCTCTCCGATTACCACCTGGTGCTCGTTCATCAGCTGGGTCACCGCGTAGGTATGGGCTACCTGCTTTACCTTTCCCCGCACATTCCCGTACCAGTCCTTCAGCTCGATATATTCATCCGGCTGGTGATCTGCAGCCGGGGTATACTGCAGGTGCGGGTGAAACTCGCCGTCGCAGGTATAGGTTATTATCACAGAGCCATCCTCGGAAGCGCCGGGAGTGACCAGGAGGTTGGTACATCCGCAGGCCCGGCCCGAAGCGGCAGAAAGTATCATAATGACAATTATTACAGCGGTTGCGCTCTTCATGCTGATTCCTCCGTCTCTGTCATGGCCACAAACTGTTTTCAGAGATAATAACAAAGTCTGTTTTCATCCGAAAGTTAATTAAGCCCGCGCCGGGGGGGAGGGACCGTTAAGGGGACTGGAATGAGTAACCGAAGATCTCTATCTCCTCGCGGTAATACTCCCGCACCATCGCCGCGGTTTCATCATCGTACCTGTCGCGGTAGTTTCCGCTCCCACCCTTATTCTGGTATGGGAGCGAGAGCGTTTCGTCACCCAGTGTGGCGGCCACCTCCCTGAATCCGCTCTCAAGATCCTCGAACCGGATTATGTAGTCCAGCGGAATCCGGCCGTCGAAATCACTGATCCAGTAGGTCTGTGGCCTCAGCATATCCCTTCCGGCAAATCTTCTCAGGAAACTCCTCAAGGAGGGTTTTCCGGTAATACCGAGGTTTCTCCTGTGGAATTCATCGGTGGTAAGATTGCGGTAGGCGGAGTAGACCCTGTTCCAGGGATCTCTGACCACCGTAAATTTATAGTATTCCCGGTATTGGCGGGAGGTTACCGTGATCGCGTTATTCGGGTTGGAGTAGCTCCTGAACCTGTAACGGACAGACCTTAGAGCCTCGGCGAGATTCTCCACAGAACTGAGAATAGCCGGATTCAGCAGGGGCCTTCGTATGATCCTGATGGAGCGGTGATCCTGGTCTCCCCTTCTGACCTCCCCCTCGAAGTGCCCCAGGGCGCTCTCCACGCTGGTCCCGGCGGTCCTTGGTATATGAATGAAGATGCATCTGTAACGGTGTGATATCAAATTCGGATCTCTCAGTCTGATCCCGGTTCTTCATCCGGAGTTATATTCACCTGGACCATATACCTTCTGCCTTTCTCTTCGAACCAGGCCGCTTCCGAGACCCGGTTGGTAGTAAGAGCCCTCAGCTTATCAATTAAACTCCGGGGAGTAATTTCTTGATCCATCTCTATTCTTCTTATCTGTTCGATATCTTTCTTTGTATGCGCGGTGGCAAGGTGCTCATCCTGGGAGGTCCTGCTGTATGAAAAATCTGAAAGCCCCTCCCATGCCTCTGTGAATACTTCCACCTCCAGCTCCAGCACCCTCTGATAGAGCGAGTCTGCTGTATCGCCGGGGAGTGCCTCCAGCTTCTTCTGATGAACGATATCACCCGAATCGAGTGCTTCCTCCATGAAATGAAGGGTGCCGCCGTAGGGTGTTCCCTCCAGTATGGCCCAGGTAGGGGTATGCCAGCCACGGTTATATGGAAGGTAGGCGGGATGGAGGTTGAGCACGCCGTGCTTCGCCACATCCAGCACTGCTTCAGGATATATATAAGGAAAATGAATCGATATGATATAGTCGAGCTCCAGTTTGCTCAGCTTCTCAACGTTCTGATCCTTCCGGAAGGAAGTACCCCGGAATATCATATCCCGGTCGAGGAATGGGCACAGCTCCAGCAGCTCATCGGCATGGGTGGCCCTCTTGCTGGAGGACAGAAGCAACGCCAGCGGTCTGACCCCCTGCCCCAGGATGAATTTCAGGACATCCACCGCGATAGCTCTGTCTCCGGCATAGGCGATTCTCAAATGGCACCTCTTCTTAATAACCGGTCAGTATATTACTCCCACCGGGGAAACTACATTCGAATATCGACAACAGAAAGGATAACCCCCATGGGGGATTACTGTCAATACCAGCTTGGAAGGTGGCAGATAATTTGAGGATGAAGTCAGTAATGCTGACTATGTTTAATTTAAAGCCTACAATACATTTCATCATATGCGAGCAGACTGCAGCAACCGGGATTCGTTTTCAGGACTTTCCCCAATAATTGCCCCAGTATTCGGCTAACCACAAGTCATTCAGACAGTTATTAATATAATCAAGTGGAATAGGAGTTTTACTGCTGATGAGGGTGGCTGAGTGATTTTTTCAAAACCCTCCGCAAGGCGAGCGGGCACGGTTTTCTGCCCAGAAAGGGGCAGAAAGAGCGAGCCTGAGGACCGGGAGCAGCAGATTTGCTCGCCGGGCAAATCAATGCGGTTTTGAAAATATCACGCAGCCGCACAATACACAAATCAATCGATTGCCTGATAGCTTATAAATTGGGGAAACTCCAAGGATTCGTTTTGGATTGACTTTATTCCCTAACCGACTTTAAAATGTCATATCCCCTGGAACAAAGCAGGTAATAAATTTGAAATATTTATATTCAGCTCTGTTCTGCGGGTGTTCAAAACAGAAAGTGTCAAAATAGATAAGGCGAAGATCTCATGAAGAGATGCAGCATACTGCGGGAGATAAAAACATATACGGATTCATCCAGAAGCCAGTGCATATTCAGCCTAATCATTATCATTTTCGCTCTAGTAGTG